>NZ_LZKE01000055.1:0-81169 GCF_001672675.1 Mycobacterium sp. E2327 | reverse complement strand
TCACGCGGCTTCGGATGAAGCCGACCGCACGTCGGCGCGCGACTACGACGACGTCCGGGATGAAGCACCGGAAGACCGCCAATCATGGAGCGCCACTTGGCGAAAGGCCGCCGCTCTGCTGATGGGCGGTCTGGGGCTGGCGGGCGCGATCGTCCTGGTCTTCTGGCTCTTCAGCCCGTCCCCCAAGGGTCCGCAACCGGCCGCGCCAAAGCCTGCATCGACCGCACCCGCGGCGCCAACTTCAGCGGCCGGCCCGTCGTCCATCGTGTCCACGCCGGATCAGGACAACAAGTACGTGCAGGACCTGAACGATCACGGCATCTCGTTCGCCAATCCCGAGGCCGCCATTCACAACGGGAAGGTGGTGTGCGACGACATCCGTCAGGGGATGACGGTGCCACAGATAGTCGGGGCGTTCCGGACGAGCAATCCGGGGCTCGACGCCGATACCTACGTGACGATCTCCGTCCACGCGTACTGCCCGCAGAACGCCAACCTGGTCGGCCCCGTGTCCTAGCGCGGTCTGTACGGACCGCCGCAGCCATGACAGACTTCGACATCGGCCATTGACGTGTCGTTGAACTCCGGAGCGTAAACGGTGCGATATTGATTGGACTTGGGGTTGCCTGGGGAGTCCGGGCGAGGGGTCGGCGTGATTCACGAAGCGCGAGCGCCCTTGGCGACCATCCGGGAGTCAGAGGAGGCCGCGCATGACGGGCAGCCAAACCAGGCAGACGCCGGTCGGGGTGCTCATCGGCGGGGCGGCTCTCGCGGTAGCCGCCCTGGCGGGCCTCATTTCGGTGGGGGTGTACCTGTCACGGGACAAAACGGCGATGTCGCCGGGCCCGCAAACCGTCACGGTCAGCGCCTCGAGCGCCGCCAACGCGCCGGCCGACGGCGCGGACGCACAATTCCTGTCCACGCTGGACAGCTACGGCATCAGCGACAGCGGAAAGGCGGCCATGCGTCAGCGGTTCATGGAGCTTGGCCACCACAGCTGCTTCATGATGTTGCCGCCGCGGCCGGAGCCCATCGAGTCCACGGTCAACAACATCCTGGCCGCAGAGAACCAGGACAGAGCCGCGGGTAACCCGTGGCCGAAACGGTTCAGTCATGACGACGCCTTGCATTTGGCGCAGGCCGCCGTCTTTGCGTACTGCCCGAGTGCGGCGAAGTAGGAGCACTGGCCCATGGTTGACCGCCGTCAGCTGTTGCGGCTGGCGGGCGGCATTGGCTTGTCGGTGATCGGCGCGGGTGCGGCACGGCCGGACGTTGCCTCGGCCGCTATGTCGGCGCAATTGCTCTGCCGAGACGCATGGGGGGCGCGACCTGCCCGTGCCGGCGGGAAGCCCCACACCATCACCCGCATGACGCTGCACCACGAGGCGGTGGTCCTCGGCGAAAATCGAAACGCCCCAAGCCATTTGCGTCAAGACCAGCGGTACCACCAAGACGAGAAGGGCTGGATTGACATCGCGTATCACGTCGGCGTCGACCGCAACGGCAACATCTACGAGCTGCGAAGCACCGAATTCGCGGGCGACACAGCGACGGACTACAACACGACCGGCCATTTCCTGGTGCTCTGCGAAGGCGACTTCGATCAGGAGGCCGTGTCCGAGGCCCAGCTGCACGGAGCCGCGCTCGCGTTCGCCTGGGCCGCGCAGAACTTTCGGGTCGCGAGCAACACATTGGCGGGCCATCGCGATCTGGCCTCGACGTCCTGCCCGGGCGCGAACCTCTATGCCCATCTGTCGTCGGGTGACCTCAAGCGCCGCATTGACGATCTGCTGGCCGCCGGCCCGGTGGACCTCCAGCGGTTTTGCGGGCCCGACGCGGCCGCAAAAGTCGCGGCCATCGAGGCCGGGAACTGACCAGCCTCACACGTCGTAGTACAGGGCGAACTCGTACGGGGTCACTCGGAGGTTGAACGGCGCGATCTCGTAGTCGCGCTTGTAGTTGATCCACGTCTCGATCAGGTCGGGCGTGAAAACGCCTCCCTCCGTGAGGTATTCGCTGTCCTCCTCCAGCCGGTCGATCACCGCGGACAGCTGGGTGGGAGCCTGAACGATTTCCGCGGCCTCCTCGGGCGGCAGCTCGTAGAGGTCTTTGTCGACCGGTGGTGGCGGCTCGATCTTGTTTTTGATGCCGTCCAGGCCGGCCATCAGCATGGCCGAGAAGGCTAGGTAGGGGTTGCCCGACGAGTCGGGACAACGGAACTCCAGTCGCTTGGCCTTCGGGTTGTTGCCGGTGATGGGGATGCGCACGCACGCCGAGCGGTTGCGCTGGCTGTAGACGAGGTTGATGGGGGCCTCATAGCCGGGAACGAGGCGCTTGTAGGAGTTGACCGTGGGGTTGGTGAAGGCGAGCAACGACGGGGCGTGATAGAGCAACCCGCCGATGTAGTGCCGCGCGGTGTCCGACAGGCCGGCATAGCCCTCCTCGTCGTACATCAGGGGGACGCCGTCCTTCCACAGCGACTGGTGGCAGTGCATCCCGGAGCCGTTGTCGCCGAACAGGGGCTTGGGCATGAACGTGACCGTCTTGCCCGCCTGCCACGCGGTTTGCTTGACGATGTACTTGTACATCTGATGGTCGTCGGCCGCGTGCAGCAACGTGTTGAACTTGTAATTGATCTCGGCCTGGCCGCCACCCCCCACCTCGTGGTGGCCCTTCTCCAGGGAGAAGCCGGCGTTGGTGAGGTTCGTCAGGATCCTGTCGCGGAGGTCGACGTAGTGGTCGGTCGGGGCGACCGGGAAGTATCCGCCCTTGGGCCGGACCTTGTAGCCGCGGTTGGGGCTGCCGTCGGACTCCGTCTCCTCGCCGGTGTTCCACCACCCTGACGTCGCGTCCACCTTGTAAAAGGAGCTGTTGATGTTGGAGTCGAACTTGACCGAGTCGAAGATGTAGAACTCCGCCTCCGGGCCGAAGTAGGCGGTGTCCGCGATGCCGGAGCTGATCAGGTAGTTCTCGGCCTTGCGGGCGACGTTGCGCGGATCGCGCGAATACAGCTCGAGGGTGAAGGGGTCGTGCACGAAGAAGTTCACGTTCAGCGTCTTGGCCTCGCGGAACGGATCGATCGTCGCGGTCTCCGGGTCGGGAAGCAGCAACATGTCGGACTCGTGGATCGATTGGAAGCCGCGAATCGAGGAGCCGTCGAAGGCCAGGCCTTCCTCGAACACGTTCTCGTCGAACACGTAAATCGGAATCGTGAAGTGCTGCATGGTGCCCGGCAGGTCACAGAAGCGGACGTCGACGTACTCGATGTTCTCGTCTTTGACGAGTTTGAAGATGTCGTCGGGCGTGTGTTCGGACACGGGCTGCTCCTTCGCTCGCCACTATCAGACTGTTGACGCGAGTAGCAGTGGCGCCAGGGTTTTGTACACCTCAACTATTTCGTCGGCGTGACGCGCCCGAGTCGAACCTGTTGCACCGCACGACTTTCTGCATCCGTACTCCTCAGGTGGCATGAGCCGGCACGGTGGCCGATAGTCATAGGAACGAAAAGCGAAAGGCCGAACCATGAAGACGATGTCATCGGTTCCCCGGCTTAGGCCACAAATCGACCATATCGACGGTCGCATGGAGCAACCCGTTTCCCACCCGGCGCGCGAGATCATGCATCGCGAAATCATCGTCGCCGGTGACGACGCTCTGTCGAGAACCATCGCCGAGGAGTTGCGGGGCGCCGGCGCGCGGATCATCAAGATCAACACCGCCGCCGATCTGCTCGGCGCCGGGGTACATCGCGCCCGGGCAGTCGTCTGCGCCGGGCCAAACGACGCGATCAATCTCGAAATCGCATTGCTGGCAAGGCAATACAGCCCGGACGTGCGCGTGGTGGCCCGGCTGGCCAATGATGTGCTGCGCGAAGCGGTGTCGACCGTCAACGGCCCCGGCGCGATCCTGGACGTCGCCGAGCTGGCGACGCCATCGCTCGTCGAGGCGGTCCTTTCGCGCAACGCGCACCAGTTCGACACGGCCGGTATCGAATTCGTCGTCTGGGGAGCCGAAGCACCGCACGACGGGACGCTGCGCGAGATATACGGCGACCTGGCGCCGGTAGCGGTGGTCCACGGCAAGAAGTCACCCTCCCCCGGCGAGGTGGTGCCATGCCCAGGACGGGATCAGCGCGTCTACGCCGGCGACTGGACGTCGATGATCGGCGTCAAAGACGAGTTGGAAGCCCGCGGGATCAAGGTGCCCCCCGCGACCGCGACCCGCGCTCGCCACTCCAGGGCGCGCCACGCCATCGACGCGTTCCGTGCCATGCGGGACGACATCAACCCGATGCTCTTTCCCTCGTTGGCCTTCGCGCTGTTCCTGACGCTCGCCGCGACCGCGGTAGTGCACTTCACCTACCGGAACCCGCGGATGTCGTGGATCGACGCCCTGTACTTCACCTCCGAGACGATCACGACCGTCGGCTACGGGGACTTCAGCTTCGCCCAACAAGCCCCTTGGCTGCGGCTGTTCGGTGTGGCGTTGATGTTCAGCGGCGCGATCGTCACGGCCATCCTCGTGGCGTTCCTCGCGGACCTGCTGCTGTCCCGCCGCTTCGTCCAGGGTGCCGGGCTCCGGCGGGCACGCCACATGCGCGACCACGTTGTCGTCATCGGTTTGGGTTCCGTCGGCATCCGCGTCGTGAGCGACCTGGCCGCGGCCGGATATGACGTCCTGGTCATCGAGAGCGACGAGAACAACCGCTTCTTGCCGACCGCCGCGGAGCTGGACGTACCCGTGATCTTCGGAGATCCGGCGATGCGCCAGACGCTGGAGTCGGCGCGCGTCGATCGCGCCCGGGGAGTGGCTGTGGTGACCAGCGACGACATGGAGAACATCGAGACCGGGATCGTGCTGCTGGAGATCCTCGGATCCGATACCAAGACGCCGATCGTCATGCGCGTTCAGGGCCGGGCGCTGGGCACCGCGGTGAATCGGCGGTTCGGCTTCGAGAACGTGCGGTCCATCGTCGACCTCGCGGCGCCCTGGTTCATCGGCGCCGCGATGGGCCTGCAGGTGCTCGGGACGTTCTGGGTAGGCCAGCGCTCGTTCATGGTGGGCGGGATGCTTGTGGCGGAGGGCAGCGAGCTGGACGGGCTGACGATGGTGCACATGTCCACGCAAACCCGCGTGATCGCGATCATCCGGCCGGAAGGGCCGATCAGGCTGCGCCCCCGCCGCGACGCCCGACTGCAAGCGGGCGACACCGTCTACCTCATCGGCCCGTACCGCGAGCTGATCGCGACGCTGCGCAAGGGCCAGCCGCCGCCGCTGACCGCGATCAACGGCGGGACTGCGGCGACGCTGGCGGCGGCGCGTTCGTCGCACAGTCGAGAAACGCGCCGGCCGAGATGGGCGCAGGAGACAGAGGTCTAAAGACTCGGTTCGCGGTGTTCCGGTCCACTCATTTCGAGGATGCCGTCATGTGCGATCGGGAAATACTTCTCGATCCGACGGCGCACTGATTCAAGGAACTCAGTAGTCGTCGGAAACTCTGGCAAATCAGCGTCTCTTATATCTTCGGGAGGAACACCTTGCCGAATGGCGAACGTCGGAAGGTATTGCCACTTGCCGGACGGATCATATAGACCAAGTACATTCGCGGCATCCAGTGGAGCGATCATGCAATTGATCTCACCTTCCCGGGGTGCGTCGTACACCTGGATCTTGCAGTCTTTTGAACGGAAGAAGGCGACGGAGGCCTTCCGTCCGCAGTGATCGATGTCGCTGAACTCCTCTAGCTGGAATCCAAGCTGGATCAAGAGAGGCTCGACAATAGCCCGGACTCCGGCCAAGAACTCTTGCGTCATCCGTGCCCACCCGTCACGCGTATCCAAACATCTCCGACTTGCTGATAACCGTATGCCTCTGCATTGGCCTTCAGGAATGATATTTCTCTGGCGGAGAAAGTATTCGGCCTCAGCGCCAGGACCTCTTCAACAGAGTTGAATCCTTGCGGCAAATGGTATTCGATTCGAGACACACCAGCCTCCATCTGGCCGCGAAGAAACTGTTGGTTGACCTGCCACGCGAGATCGTCGCCTACCGGCTTGGGGAGCCCATAGGTAATCGCATCCCACGTTGGGTTCCCGGTATCGAAATAAATTCCGCCCTGGCCTCTGGCGTCGCCGATATAGCCGGCTGCATCACCGTCCCACTTGCCTAGTACGACTCGGTCTGGGTTGTTACCGACGTAGTGGGTCGCCATATCAGCGACTTGCTGGCTGAGGTAATCCGTGGGTTCTCCATGAATCAAGGCTGCGTAGAGATCCTGCCCGGCCTGGTCGGCGAACGGCTGGTATTTGATGGGCTCATCGAAGCCGACCGGCACATGCGGCAAATGCGTTGGGCCGTAATCGATTGCGGCGACGGCATCGAAGTCGGCCAGTCGGCCTATGCCGGCGCCTTCGCCGCCGAAAAGTAGCCCCGGCAGGGCGTACGCGCCGTCGGAGGCTTTGCCACCCAGGTAGTAGGCCGGGCTCGGTGCGTCAAAGAAGTTCTTGACCTCGCCGACCGCCGCGCCGATCGGGTTTGCAGCGCTCTCGACGGTGCCCTTGAGCATCTGCTGCCATGACTCGAGCACGCCGGGCGCTCCCGGCCCTCCTACCCCGAGGAGGTTATGGATGCCCTGTTCCGTCCCGAACCAACGATCACCGAATCCTTCGCCGAAGCCCGGCGGTGGCACGGGCTTGGGCTCCGGGGGAACGTAGTTCGGCATCCCGTTGTCGATCCACTGCTGGGTGCGCCCGACGATGTCGTTCAGGCGCGCCTCGATCTGCTCCGGAGGAGCACCGTCGCGGATCATCGATTGGCGGGCCATCGTCTTGAAGCTCTCCACATCAGAGGGTTTGAGCTGCGGCGGCGGGCCGGGGACAACGGGCTGACTAAGCCGATTCAAAAGGTCGGGCAGGCTGCCCGGTGGCGGCTGGTCGCCCTGACCGCCGGTGGGCTGCTTGTCGGCGGGCATCAACAGGTCTTGCGGCGACGGCGGCTTGCCCGTCGTGCCGGCGGCCACAGTCGGCGCGTCAGCCGCCGGCCCGTCGCCGCTTCCGGGGCCGGCGGGGAGCAGCATGTCTTGGAGTGACCGCGGCTTCCCACTCGGAGCAGACTTCGGCCGCCCTTGCGATGGCGGACCGTCGGTAGGCGGGTGCCCGCCAGTACCCGACGGGACCTCGCTCACAGCGCTGCGGATCGCGGCGGCGAGCTCCTGGTCGGCGCCTTGAGCATGCACCTTCAACAGGATCAGCCGATCCTGCAACAGCTGCTGCTTTGCGGCGAACTCGATGGGATCGCGCCCAATCCACGTGTCGCCCACGTCTATTCGCCAGTCCGGCGTAATCGTCCACCCGTTGGCATCGGCTGCCCGCTCGATGTCGGCCAGCTCGTTCTTGCACGCCCGCACGTCTGCCTCGGCGCGCGACACCGCCGCGGCTACCTGCCTGGACTCCTGACCGTCGGCCTCGATGTCGCGGCGAGCCTTGCCCAAGTCGGCGCGAAACGCCTCCCCCGCTTCGCCTTGCCAACCGCTGAGGACACTATTGACCTGCTGCAGGTTGTCCCCCAACCGCTGCAAGGTATTGGCACGCCCGTTGGCCGTCTCGAACACCTGCTGGATCGCACCGAGGTCCCAACGCTTGACGTCAGATGGGGTCAACGCCCCCACGAGCTACCCCTACTCCCGCAGTGACCTGAAAGCTTGCGCCGACTCGCCCTCGTTCGTGACGTAGCGGAACATCGCCTCGGCCACGTGGGACCCCAACCCGTCTATCTGCAGCTGATGATGGTCGTGCCGGATTTCCCATCGCGCCGCCAGCTCGCCCAACGCCAGCTGCGACGACCCGATCCAGCCCGGCGCGGCCGCGGCCAGCCCGTCTTCGTGGCGGACGAATTCCAGAGCGGCCTGACCGACCGCGTTGAACATGTCGTTGCTGCCGACGTGCAAGGCGGCAGGATCCACCTTCAATTCATCCCCCACGATGGTCCCCTTCTGGCATCGCGCTGGAATAGTAGCCCGTTCCGGGGTCACGCGCCCCTCACCCTTGAGCGACGCTCAGCTGGACTTTTCTTGCTCGTCGCCTTCCTCGGACTCGTCCGACTCGTCCGAGTCCTCGGACTTGTCGGAGTCCTCGGACTTGTCGGAGTCCTTGGACTCATCGGAATCCTTCGATTTGTCCGAGTCGTCGGATTTGTCCGAGTCCTCCGACTTATCGGAATCCTTGGATTTGCCGGCGTCCTTGGACTTGTCGAGCTTGTCTGCGTATTTCGTCAATAGCCCACTCAATTCGCGGGCCTCGTCGGCAGCTAACAAGTCGTCGAATAACCGCTCGTCGCTCTCAGAGACGCGCTCGAGGTAGACCGCGTCGTCCTTTGTGCCGACGTCCCATCGGCCCCCTTCGTGACCAGGCATCTGATGCCACCTTCCGATTACTGACGTGATTGGCCAAGCTGATGCCGGTTGTTTACCCACTTCTGCTGCAGCACAGGCCACGATTTCCGTCCGCGGTAGCGTTGGCACCGGACCTGTCCGGGAAACGGTGAGGATTCATCTCCATTGACGCCCTTCCAGCGGCCGTGTGCCGTATTGGCGGAAGTGCTCGCGGCCGGCGTCGTGCTAGTGCAATGCACCGCCGCGCCGCCACCGCATGCGGCCACATCGTCTCCGTCGTGGTCAGCGGCCGTGTCGTCGTCACCCGCCGCGCCATCGCCGGCGAGCGCGTCGCCAGCACCCGCGGGTGCGACGGTAGAGCCGGTCACCGCCGCAGAGCTCGGTGCGACCTGGCGGCCGGGTTGTCCCGTCGAACCCGGGCAGCTGCGACGGCTCGACGTCGACTACCTCGGTTTCGACGGCCAGACCCACCGCGGCCAGCTCGTCGTGCATCAGGAGCTGGCGCCGGAGGTCGTCGCGATCTTCGAGCAGCTTTACCGGCTGGGCTATCCGATCGAGAAAATGCAGACGGTCGACCACTATTCGGACGCCGACGACGAGCTGTCGATGGAGGACAACAACACGTCGGCGTTCAATTGCCGACTCATCCCCGGAACCAATGAATGGTCACCGCACGCTTACGGGCGGGCTGTCGATATCAACACGCTTGTCAACCCGTGCCTCTACGCCAGCGGGTATTTCGAACCGCGGAACGCCGCGGCTTACCTGGACCGCACCCGCACCGACCCGGGACTTTTACACGTCGGCGATCCGGCGGTGCGTGCCTTCACCGACCGCGGTTGGCGGTGGGGTGGCGAGTGGACGGCTCCACTCGATTATCAACACTTCGAGAAGACCTAAAGGCCCCTTAAAGACCCAACGCCCGCGCCGCCGCCGTCGCCACTTCGCCGCGCAAATCCGAGATCGGTTCACTGCCCCGCGTGTGGATCGAGTTGGTGAGCAGCACCACGTAGGTATCGGAGCGCGGGTCGAGCCAGAGTGAGGTTCCGGTGAAACCGGTGTGGCCGAAGCTGCCGATCGGAAAGATCATGCCCCGCGCCATCGAAAGCGGCGTATCGATATCCCAGCCAAACCCGCGCAGGTTCTGGCCCGCGATCGCCGGATAGCGCGCGGCGAGCAGCGGATATGCGGGGCTTCGCCTCATTGCGAGGGCTTGGCGGGCGGCGTCGTTGGCCGCCTGGAGCTGCTGGGCCGTATGGCCCGGCTGCTGCGGAGTTGTCATCAACTCCAAAGTCGTTTGCGTCAAGGGAAATTCGCTTGGGCGGCCCGCAAGCCGATCGAGCAGCGCCTGCGCGTATATGCCCACATCGTGCGCCGTCGAAAAAACCCCGGCATGCCCGGCCACTCCCCCCATGCGCCGCGCCGTCGTGTCCTGCACGGTGCCCCGAATCAGGTAATCGAGATCGGGATTCTTGCCCGGATCGGCGCGGCCATCTTCGTCGCGTGCCGTCGGCGCGATGCGCGGCAAGAGGTCCATGCTCCACGCGCCCGCGGGACATGCGGTCCCGGTTGACGGGCCGGCCCATCCAATCGCGGCTCCCCGGACCGTGTGCGGGCCACAGGCTTTGTCCGGGGGGAGGTACCGGGTGTCTTGCATGCCAAGCGGTGCGAGCACGTGTTCGGCAACGTAGTCGTCTTCGGCCTCGCCGGTGATTTTCTCGATCAGCGCACCGAGCAGGATGAAGTTGATGTCGGAGTAGCGAAAGACCCCGCCAGGATCCGACTCCAGCGGCGTCGTGAGCGCGCGATGCATGCCTTCCGCTTTGTCCGCTCCGTCCAGTCCCCATGGATCCTTGAGTTCGACGTCGCCCGTTTCGCCCGAAGTGTGCGTCAGCAACATGCGAACGGTCACCTTTGCGCGGCGCGGGTCGTCCGTCGTGTTGAAGTCAGGCAGGTACTGCTGCACCGGGTCGTCGAACTGAACCTTGCCTTGTTCGTAGAGCTGCATGACGGCAGGGGCGGTGGCCAAGATCTTCGTCAGGGACGCCATGTCGAAGAGCGTGTCCTCGGTCATCGGCTCGGCCGGTGCGGGCGATCCGTCCAGCCCGGGTTCGCCCGCAAGCTTGCGCGAGCCATACGCCTGGTGAAAGACGACCTGTCCGGCGTGCCCGATCACGACCACGGCACCGGGCAGCCTGTTCGCGGCGATCGCGTCGTTGATCAGCTTGGAAACCGGTGCGAAATCAGGTGCGGGAGCCGCGTCGGGCGGTTTGGACAGGGTTGGGAAGCTGGGCGCGGGGGCGGCGGCGGGAGCGGGCGTTGGCGCTGGTGGCTGCGAACTGTCGATTACCGCCGTCTGCGATACATGGGCATGCGAGCAACCCGCCACGAGTACGACGGCTCCGACGGCGATGGCCCTTCGCATGCGCTTCATGATGATCCCGCACCGATGCTGGATCCGGCGGCACGGCTTGTCAAGGAAGCGGATTTCATTGGGGCGCACCCGTAATGAGCGCGTCGCGCACGCGCCCGCGGGCCCGGTCGAGCCGACGGGCGGCCTCGGCCGCGTCGACGCCGGCGAGCAGCGTGACGATCGCGGTCTTGGCGTGGCCGCCCGCGGCGGCGAGCGCGGCGGCCGCGGCCTGTTCGTCGACCCCGGCCGCGTCGCGGACGATGCGCACGGCGCGGCGACGCAACTTGGCGCTGGTGGTGCGGACATCGACCATGCGCGGCCCGTAGGCTTTGCCGAGCGCGATCATGACGCTGGTCGAAAGCGCGTTGAGCACCACCTTCTGTGCCGTCCCGGCGGTCAGCCGAGTCGAGCCGGCGAGCACCTCCGGTCCGGTCAAGAGCTCGATCATTATGTCGGCAGACGCCTCGCTGCCCGGGTTGTTGACGATCGCGACCGTCAGCGCTCCCAGCGCGCGCGCATGCTCGAGCGCCCCCAGCACGTAGGGCGTCCGGCCCGACGCCGTGATCCCGACCAAAGCGTCGGCGACGCCGAGATCGGCGAGATCGGCGGGGTCGAACGCGTCCTCCGCACCCTCGATCGCCTCGGTCAATGCCGCGTTCCCGCCGGCGATTACGGCACGCACGAGGTCGGTGCCGAACGTCGGCTTGCACTCGGCCGCGTCGAGCACTCCCAGGCGTCCGGGTGTTCCGGCGCCGGCATAGATCAGGCGGCCTCCCCGCTCGAGCCGCGCGACGATGGCTTCGGCCGCCGCCGCGATCCGCGGGACCGCCGCCGCAACCGCTGCGTGCGCCTCGCCCTCGGCGGCGACGAGCAGCGCCACGACATCGCCGATCGGCCTTAGGTCCAGGTCGTCGAGGCCGGGCCGGGAACCTTCGGTTGCCAGCGCGTCGAGCCCATGCCGAGCAACGTTTTCAGGGGCCGCGTGCACGCGGATCACGTGCGGCTCGTGAATCGCGGCGAGCCGCAGCGCGCCGTCGAGCGCGTCGCCGGCGGCCGGGATCAAGTCGAGCCGTTTACGCAGCGCTTCCGCCCCCGCCAGGCCGCCGACCATCGCGACCGGCCCGTCCCCGGCCGCGCGGGCGGTCGCGGTGAGCGACTCGGCGGCGGCGCCGACGATCGCCGAGGCCACCGGGTCGTCTTGCGCGGCGAGGACGTCGGGCGCGAACGACGCGACCGCCGCCGCGTCGGTGAGCTGCGCCGGCCACGATTCGGGCGCGCCGAATCGGGCGCGGGCGGCGTCCAGCAGCGTGGTGGACGGGCCGCGACCGTCGTGGGCGCGCAGCGCCGCGCGCAGGCCCGCCGCGCCGATCCACGCGCCGCCACCCTCGTCGCCCAGCCACGGGCCCCAGCCGTCGGCGGTTCGCAGCGCGCCGTCCGCGCCGATCGCGAGCGCCACAACTCCGGTCCCGACGACCAGCACGACGCCCGGCTTCCCGTCCAGCGCGCCCGCGTGTGCGATCACGCTGTCACCTGTCACGGCGACCCGCTCGGCCCGCAGCGAAGTCAGCAGCGACTCGGCCAGCGCGCGCGCCGCGGCCGGCGCATTCAGCGCCCCGGCGGCCCCCACGATCACCTCGTCGACCGGGCCGAAGTCTCGCGCGACGGCCACGATGGCCGCCTCCGCGGCCCGCACGCCGCCCGGCGTCGCGAGTCCGGGCGCGCCCGCTCCCTCGGCCCTCCGGCCGCCCCCGGAGGCCCGACACGACGTCTTGCCGAGGTCGATGGCGAGGATCATCGGACCCATTTTTTCATGGAGCTTGTGAGCGGCGGCCTTGCACGGCTCGCGGTCAGTGCACGAGACCGAGTTCCTGATCGATCTGCGCCCAGTAACGAGGGCCGGTCGGAGTCAGCAGAATCCAGTCGTGAACTTGGCCCTGCGCCAGCACGAAGCCCATCGGAGCCCCGTCTGCTAAGGCAATTTGCTGCAGGGCAAGCGTCTCGTTGTAGAGGGAATCGAACGAGCCCGAGTAGACATACGTCGGGGGCAGGCCGGTCAATGGCCCATACAGCGGGCTCACCTCGGGATCGGTGATGGAAAGGCCGCCCGCCCATACCCTGCCGATCTGGCCCCCGTCGCGCGCCAGGTCGAGCCAGGGTGATAGCAGGACCATCGACGACGGCACCGGTTGACCGTGGGCCACCAGGTATTTGGCAGCGGCCAGGGCGAGGTTGCCGCCCGCGGAGTCACCGGTCACGCTGACGTGCGAGGCACCGTGCAGGGTGATCTCCTGCGAGATGAGGCCGGCGATATTGGGCACCACGGTGTTGGCGGTGCCGCCCTGCTGCAGCAGCGGGTAGATCGGCACCTCGATGGTCGCGCCGGTCTGATAGGCCATCACCGTGTAGTCGATCCAATGGAAGAGCGACGGCGGCAAGATGAACGCGCCGCCGTGAATGGCCACCACGTAATCGCCGCTCGGATGAGCCGGCGTGATCTGCACGACGGGCATCCCGTTATAGGTGGTGTGCTGCACCGTTTCTCCGAGCAGCAACGTCAACAACCGCGGCGGGTTGTTGGTCCCGATGATGCCGGTGAACGGATTGTCGCCGGTAAGCAGCGCCAAGAGGGGTGAATGCGGGTCTGCGAACAGAACATCGAATCCCTGGCTGAATCCGTTCCCCAGCGCCGTGGGGATCTGCTGGATTTCCTGCTGCACACCGAGCAGCGCCTGCTCAAAGAGCGCCAGAGGCGATGCGTTGGCCGCCTCGGCGGCGGCATACGCGCCGGATGCGCCGCTCAGGGCCTGCACGAACCAGTTGTGATAGGCCGCCGCCTGCGAGCTCAGGGCCTGATAGCCCTGGCCATGCGCGGAGAACACGGCGGCGATCGCCGCGGAGACCTCGTCCTCGGCCGCGGCCAACACCTCGGTGGTGGCGCCCGCCACGCCGCGGTTTGCCGTCGCGACCACCGAACCAATCGAAGCCACGTCCGTGGCCGCGGCGGACATCACCTCTGGCAACGCAACAACATACGACACCGCGCAGCTCCCATTACCGATCGCCGAATAGCCAGAGCCTATGCCCGCGCCGCGGAGTCAGGGACAAGTTTGCGAGGACTTCCGCCCCTGCGAATACAGGGTTTAAGAGCGTCCACCCCCGGCTATGTATGGATGACCAATATCAGCGTCCGTGCGCGTCCGGCCGATGCGGTCGGTGAGCACCGCGGGAGCGAGACGAAGCGATGACCGCCACGCAACCGGTTGCACCTGATCCCCCGACGACTGACATTCCTCGCTACTGGGCAGAGCCGTATTCGCCCAGAGAAAAGGCGCCCCTTGTTGCCGGTGCCACAATCGCGGGCGGCCGGATTCGGCTAATGATCTTCTACGGCAAATCTTCGCATCTTCAGTTCTGGCAAGCCGCTGACACGGTCACGGGGCAACATCTGGCGGTCACGGTGATCGACTCCGAGAACTCGCTGCCGACCAGCACCGTCGACGCGATTCTTTCCAACACCTCAAACCTGCGCGGCATCGAGTCGCCAGGCTTGGCGAGGGTGATTGATGTGGGACGCGACTGGTGCGGCGGAGTCGTTGTTTCCGACTGGACGCGCGGTGCCACGCTGAAAGAAGTAGCCCATACGCAGCCGTCGCCCGTCGGGGTCGCAAAGGCGGTCTTATCCCTGGCGGAGACCGCCGACGTAGTGCACGGGGCAGGTTTCGCGTTGTCAATCGACCATCCCGAGCGAATCCGGGTCAGCGTCGACCGGCGCCTGGTGTTGGCTTTTCCGGCGACCATGCCAAATACAACGCCGCGGGATGACCTTCGGGGCATCGGTGCGGTCATGTATGGCTTGCTTGTCAACCGTTGGCCCGCCAAAGTGGGTGCCCCGGTTGAGGATTGGACGCCCGTCGAGACGGATGCAGAGGGCCTAATCCCAGCGCCCGCGGTCCTCAACCCGCAAGTTCCGTTCCTGATTTCATCCACCGCCGCGGGGCTAGTGCGTGATGGCGACGGCATCCGCAGTGCCAGGACGACTTCGACGTTGCTGCGCGAGGCCAGCGACGACGCCAAGAACTACGCGGCGCCGTCCACCACCCGCGAGTTGCTCTTACCTCCGCCGCCCGGCTGCTATGCCAGCTTTCGCAATTTCGGACCGGCCGAAAAGGCCGAATATGCTCGCCGTCAGCTGTTGAAAACGATGCTAGGGACAGCGGCGGCTGTCGTTCTCGTCGTGTTGATGACGTTCGCTAGCGCAATCAGTCGGATTGTGGGCGCCGTCAACACCGACGCAGCGATGCACCCGGACAGGCTGGGACTTCAGACCACGACGCCGAGTTCGGCGACGCCGGCAGCACCTCCGCCTGCCGCTCGAAGTGGAACGGTTCAGCCGCTCAAAGCCTCAGTCTTTTCACCCGGCGGCGCCCCGGACAGCCCAAACTCGGCCGGGCTGGCGATTGACGGTAACCCCGCCACGGCGTGGTCGACCGACACTTACTTTGACCCCGAACCGTTCCCAAAGTTCAAGGACGGGGTCGGATTACTGTTGGAACTTCCCGAGCCGACATCGCTGAGTGCCGTGACCGTCGACCTGGACAGCACCGGCACGGTGGCACAGATACGGTCATCGCCGAGCGCGGCACCCGCCAAGCTCAGCGACACCGCCGAACTGAGCCCGCGCACCGGGCTGGGGCCCGGCCACAACGTCATCGCCGTGAGCAAGCCCGCCCCGGTGACCGTCGTAGTGCTTTGGATAAGCACCCTCGGCACCACCGGAGGGAAAAGCCACTCCGACATTTCCGAGGTAACGCTTCAGCGGGCAGTCAGCCCAAGGTGATGAACAAAGCAGTCCCGATCCGCTTCGACAACCGTATGACCACAAAGACCGCAAATCCGACTACCAGCCCAACCACCGCGGATACTCCGGTGTCGACCAACCAGCCCAGCACCACACCAAAAGACTTGACGCCGTGGCGAACCTGATCCTCGGCACGGAGGAGCAGGTCATACGGGGGGTGCCAACCGAGGCGGTCGCTCCCCGTCAGCAGTATGTGGCCACCGACCCAGAGCATCGCCAGCGTCCCGACCGTCGACAGCGCCGAGAGCACCATGGGCATCCCAGCGACGAGATCTCGGCCGACCCGTTGCCCCACTCGGGATGTGGTCTCCGTGAGGTGCAGGCCGACGTCGTCCATCTTCACGATGACGGCGACGACGCCGTACACCACGACGGTCAGGACCAAGGCGACGACGATCAGAATGATGAGCCGCGGCACCAACGCCTGGTCGGCCACCTCGTTGAGGGCGATCACCATGATCTCGGCGGACAAGATCAAGTCGGTCCGGATCGCCCCGCTCACCACTTCGTGCTCGGCGACCGGCGGAGTGTCGGCGTCATGACCGCGGATGCTCGCCCAAACCTTTTCGGCGCCTTCGTAACACAGGTAGGTGGCGCCGAGCATCAAGACCGGGGTCAGTAGCCGCGGCGCGAACTGACTGAGCAGCATCGCGACCGGCAGGATCACCACGAGCTTGTTACGCAGGGATCCGACCGCGATGCGTTTGATGATCGGCAACTCGCGCTCGGCGGCGATGCCGTGGACGTATTGGGGCGTCACCGCGGTGTCGTCGATGACGACCCCGGCCGCCTTGGCGGTCGCGCGGCCGGAGGCGGCGGCCAGCCGGGCGAGGACCGCGACGTCGTCGAGTAGCCCGAAAAGGCCGGCGCTCATCGCGTCTCCCCGATCTCGTGGGAAGTTATGCGGGGTTGGTGAAGACGGATTGCTCCCCGGACATTCCGGCGACGACGGCAGCGATCTGGTTGGGCGTGCCGATCAGCCCCGTTTGCAGAACTGATTCCAGCGCAAGAGCCGTCGCGGGTTCGTTGCTCATCCATGTTTCGTTGTAGAGGCGCTTCGCGGCCCGCACGGCATCCGGTGACTTCAGCGCGATCTCGCCCGCGAGTGCCAGCGCCGCCGACAGCGGATCCGCGGCTGTCCGGGTGACCAAGCCGAGCTCGGAACCCTCGCTGCCGGAAACGATGCGGCCGGTGAACGTCAATTCCTTCGCGACGTCGATCGGTAGAAGTCTCGGCAGTGTCTGCGTGATGCCCATGTCGGGAACGAGGCCCCACTTGATCTCCATGATGCTCAGCTTCGCGTCCGGCGCCGCGATCCGGATGTCCGCGCCGAGGGCGATCTGGAGACCGCCGCCGAAGCAGTTGCCGTGGATCGCGGCGATGACCGGCGCCGGTACCAACGACCAGTCGTAGCTCACGCGCTGAGCGAGGTTCGCGGGCCGGTCCTGGTCTCTGTCCAACAAGACGCCGGTGCCACGTTCGCCACCCATGAAACTCGCGACGTCCAAACCCGAGCAGAAGCTTTTGCCCTCACCGTGCAGAACGACCGCGCGGACCGACGTATCACCGGCCAGCTTCTCCGCGGCGTCCACCAAGGCTTCGAACATCGCTTGGTCGAGCGCGTTGTGTTTGTCGGCGCGCACCATCGTCGCCGTTGCCACGCCGTTGTCCGCGATCCGCACCCGGACCCTGTCTTCGCTCACGATTAGCAATGTATCGGGCCGGCATCCGACCAAGTCGGCCGCGGCGACCAAAGGTGGAGCTGCCGGAAATCGAAACAGCTAACCGGGCAGACTCACTCGCAGCGCAAGGTGCTCATCGAGTATCCGGCGCAGCGCAGCGTCCATCGGATGAGCGGATGCGAGGTCGCGGCCGAACCGACTGTCCACCGCAACCGCCGCGCCTTCACGCAGTTCGGCGGTGTCGACCTGATCGACGAAGGGATCGAACAACGCGGGCGGCGTGGCCAGGTAATACAGCGCCCGGCGCGACTCAGTCAGTCCGACGGCATACATCAGTCCGTGTTGGGTGATCACGAAGAGTTCGGAGGTGACCCTGGCGTTCGGGGTCTCGGTCTCGCCCCATGCCATCGCGGCGCGCCGGGTCTGCGCCAATCGATCCGGAACGTGGTCAGTGAGCGTGAGCAAACTATCGACGAGTGCTCCACCGGTTCGCGGATATGCGCCGATCGCTGGTCCGAAGTACCGCTGGAAGATCTCGCCGAAAAAGTCGTACAGTTGCTCGCTCATCGCGCACTCCCGGGTTTCAGACAGGCACCTCAATTGTGCGCCCAAAATCGTCAGCTGGGCAGCACGAGTTTGGCCAGGACGGCGACCTCGCTGATGTCGACGTCCTTCAGCCGAACCGCCCACCCGCGGCATCAACAACGTGCCGCGATCGCGTCCAGCGCGTCATACAGCGACGCCGCCGTCGACGGTCATCAGTGATCCAGTGGTGTAGCTCGAAGCATCGGACAGCAGATAGATCACGGCGCCGACGATTTCGTCAGGGCGTCCTATCCGACCCAGTGCGATGGGTCGCAGGATGTCAGGCAGGAGCGCAGGGTCCCGCACGAAGCCCGAAGCCGCGTCGGTATCAAAGGTTCCGCAGATGATTCCGTTGACTCGAACACCCACTTGCGCGTATTCGATGGCGGTCGCGGTGGTCAGCGCGTTCAACCCCGCCTTGGCCGCGGCGTAGACCGTGGTGACGGGCGTGGGTCTTACCGACGCAAGCGAGCTGACGTTGACGATCGATCCCCCGCCGGTGCGGGCCATGGCCGTTGCGGCCAGCGCCGTCAGGCGCGTCGGCCCCTTCAGGTTGACGCCGATCACCTTGTCGAACAAGGTCTCCGAGGTCTCCAGCAGCGACGGAGCCAATGGACTCATCCCGGCATTGTTCACCAGGCCGTCGAGCCGACCCCACCGCGCGGCGGCGGCATCGACGACGGCGTCCAGCGTGTTCCAGTGACCGACATGGCAGGCCAGCGGATGAGCGTGACCGCCCGCATCGGTGATCCGGGCGGCGAGTTCTTGGCACGCCGACAGCTTTCGACTGGCGACGATCACCCGCGCCCCGCGCTGCGCGAGGCCGAGACTCATCGCCGCGCCGAGGCCCCGGCTCCCACCCGTGATCAGGACCACGCGGTCGCTGACGTCGAACAGCGGATCGGTCATCGCGCGAACCTCTCGGCGCGCAGGAGGAGTTGGTCGGCGATAGGCCCGAAAACCTCGTGCAGCGGGTTGCGGGATTCACCGCGAAGGAACGTTGCGTAGGAACCTTCGAGCACGATGGCGAGCTTCCACGCGCTGAACGCCTGATACCACCCGAATCGGGACAGGTCGCGTCCCGTGGCATCTGCATAGCGGTTCACCAATTCCGAAGGCGGCTGGCAGGATTCGAACGCCATGCCGTTGGGCGTGCCCGGGGCGGCCAGTGCGATGGCGTTGCCCTCTTCGGGCCAGAAGATCATGGCCCACGCCAGGTCGATGAGCGGGTCGCCGACGGTGGTCATCTCGAAGTCGACGACGCAGGCGACCCTCGGTGGCGCGGCCGGCGCCCAGATCAGGTTGTCCACCTTGTAGTCGCCGTGCATGACGGTCAGTTCGCCGTGTTCGGGCATGTTCGTCTGCAGCCAGCGCGCGATGTCGTCGACGCCGGCGAGGCTGCGGACCCGGTAGCTGTCGAGTTGAGTCATCCAACGATCGACCTGCCGGTCCAAAAAGCCCGCCGGGCGCGATATCTCGGCAAGCACTGTCCTGGTCCAGTCCACCGCATGGAGATCGACGAGCGTGTCGATGAGTTGCTCACCGATCAGCCGCTGCGAGCCGGGGTCGTCGCGCAGCTGCGACGGCAATCCGTCTCGGCGGATGACGCCGCCGTCGACGAAGGACATCACGAAGAACGGAGCCCCGAGGACGCTGACGTCTTCGGTCCACGCCAGCACGTGCGGCACCGAAACCCGCTGTGCCGCCAGCGACTCCATGATGCGCGCCTCGCGAACGACTTGGTGGGCCGTATCGGACACCGCGGTCCGCGGGGCGCGCCGCACCACCCACGATTCACCGAGCCGGTCGACGCGGAACATCTCGCAGCTACCGCCCCCGCGAATCGCCGTCACCTCGAGGTCGGCATGCTCGCCAGTTCTTTCCGCCAACCATGCGGCGAATCGGGGAATGTCGAAATCGACCGGCGGCGCGCTCATCGCGTTTCCTCGTCGCGCCGGATGCCCTCGATGAGGTAGTCGATGTGGGCCGTGAACAATTCGTCGATCTCGCCGGACGTCACGCCGGCCGGGTCACTGCCGGCCAGTCGGTTCCGTCGTCGAGACCGTGTGGCCGACGGGGGGTGATCCATGGCGACGAAACCCACGGTCGCCCACGTCAGTAGCCGGCACGCGCGCACCGCTGCGTCCTTCGAAATTCCGTCGCGACGCATGCATTTCAGCAGCGGTCTGGTCGCCTCCAGGTATGTCGGCCGCTTCACCCGCAGAAAGAGCCCGCTGTCGGCGGCCTTGATGAGGCGCCGGCGCATCTGCTGCGTCCAGCGTCGGGCGTAGTCCGGCCAGGGTTCGTCGGGCCTCACGGCAGGCGCGAGGTCGGCCAGGAAGTGCTCGGCGATCGCATCCAATAGTGCGTCCTTGTTGCCGATCCGCGCGTATACCGGGGGCGGGGTCACGCCCAGCCGACCGGCCACGTTGCGCATGCTCACCGCATCGAGGCCGCCCTCGTGCAGGATCTCCACCGCGGCGGCCACGATCTGCTCCGCGTCGAGCTCTATCTCATTGCGCACGTACACCTGCCGCCTCGCACAATTCGGACCATTTCCGTTGTGCGGCAGGTCGACGCGAGGGCAGGTGCTCGGTTGGCCACCCCTCGACGGGTCGGTACTTCTTGAGAACGTGACGCGCCAGCACGGACTTGTGCAACTCGTCCGGACCGTCACCGATCGAACCGAAACGGGTCATGCGGTACCACTGCTCGACGGGCAAATCGCCGGAATATCCCAATGCTCCGCATACCTGGATTGCCCGGTCGAGCACCGCCAGCACCACCTTGGACACGTGTGCCTTGACCATGCCCAGCTCGGCGCGCACCGCGCTGGCCCCGTCACGATCCATCTTCCACGCGGTCTGGAATGTCAGCAGGCGTGCGGCCTGAATCTCCATGTGCGACAGAGCGATATAGTCCTGCACCATCTGGTGCTCGCCGAGCAGCCGGCCGTGCGATCGCCGGGACACGGCCCGCTCCCCCATGATGTCCAGGGCACGCTGGGCCTGACCGAGCCAGCGCATCGCATGATGAATGCGGCCGCCGCCAAGTCGCTGTTGCGCCAACCGGAACCCCTCGCCGCGGGCCCCGATCAGATGATCGCCGGGCACGCGGCAATCGTCGAAAACCACCTCGGCGTGGTTGCCGCGACGGCCAAACTCGGGATCCGGGTGGGCCATCGTGGGAATCTCGCGCAGGATCTGCAACCCGGGCGTGCCCGCCGGCACCACGAAGATCGAGGCGTGCCGATGCGGACGACCGGCCGGATCGGTCTCGGCGACAACCAAAATGATGTCGGCGCACGAGGCATTGGTGGTGAACCACTTGTGCCCGTTGATAACCCAGTCGTTGCCGTCGAGCACCGCCGTGGTTTCGATCACCGTCGGATCGGCACCAGCGAGGAACGGCTCCGTCAAGGCGAACGCGCTGGAGATCTCCCCGCGCAGATTCGGATACAACCACCGCTGCTTCTGGGCTTCGTCGGCGCCATGGGCGAGCAACTCCATGTTGCCGCTGTCGGGTGCCTGCACGCCGAACAACTCCATCGAGACCATGCAGCGGCCGATGATCTCCGACATCAGCGCGAGTTTGAGCTGACCCGAGCCCGAACCGCCGAGGCTGGGATCGAGAAACATCCCCCACAGGCCCTGGGCCTTCACGCGGTCCTGCAACATGCGCTTGACCGCCGCCCATTCCGCGGTCGGCAGCTCCGCGAGGATGGGTTCGAGGGGGATGACTTCGGTGTCGATGAATTCGCGCATCCACGCAAGCTTCTCGTCGAACTCGGGGTCGGTCTCGAAGTCCCACGCCATCCTCGACCCCTTTCAATCGATCAAATCACAGTGTAATCATGGTGTGATCGTCATTAGCAATACCGTCGACCGGAGGACTCCGATGAAGGCGTGGCAGGTGGATGGGGCCGGCGAGCCCGCCGACGTCATGCGGCTGGTGGAGCGGCAGCTCCCCGATCCGCGGCCGGGCCAGGTGAAGATCCAGGTATCCGCGGCGGGAATCGGATTGCCGGATGTCCTGATGTGCCGCGGCACCTACCCGCTCACTCCCCCAGTGCCGTTCACACCCGGCCAGGAACTGGCCGGCACGGTTGTCGCGGTCGGTTCCGGCGTCGACTTGTCCCTCGGCACCCGGGTCATGGGTGTCAGCGACTTCATGAACGGCAACGGCTCGTTCGCCGGCGAGGCCCTCGCCTTGGCAGACACCGTCCTCCCGATCCCCGATGCCATGGATGACGTTGCCGCCGCTGGCTTTTGGATCCCCAACATGACCGCGTGGATCGGGCTGGTCGACCGAGGTCAGCTTCGGGCAGGCCAACGGCTCGTGGTCCTCGGTGCCGCCGGGGGCAGTGGAATCGCCGCGGTTCAGCTGGGCAAGGCGCTCGGGGCCGAGGTCGTCGCGGTCGCGGGCGATGAGTCTCGGGCCGAATTCTGCCGGTCATACGGTGCCGACGATGCGGTGGTGTGCAGTGGCGACACCGCCGCCGATGGACGGCCGCTCGCCCAGGTACTACGCGAGCTCACCGATTGGCATGGTGTCGACATGATTTTCGACCCCGTCGGCGGCGTGCAAGGAACAAACGCGATGGGCGCACTCGCCCGCGACGGCAAGCACCTCGCCGTCGGATTTGCAAGCGGCACGTGGCCGACCGTCAACGTGCAGATGATGACGCTGACCAACACGTCACTGGTCGGAGTCCTCGCCGCCGGCTATTCGCGAGAGCACATTGAGGGAATTCTGCACGGCCTGACGGCCATGGTGAACCGCGGCGAACTTCGCCGAACCGTCCTAGAGACGGTGCCTTTCGGCGAGGTCCCCGCGGCGCTGACGCGGGTCGCGGCCCGAACGACGCTAGGGAAATGCGTTGTTGAAATCGCCAGGTGAGTGCAGGCGGGCAGGCTTCACCGGTCGCAACGGCCTAGGGGGTCATTCGCGCCATGAGACCGTCTGAACCACCGCTAAAAAACAGAAAACTAGCCAGGACTTTCGATACTGACTAGTTTTCTTCTGTTGTGGAGCTGCCGGGAATCGAACCCGGGTCCTACGGCATTCCCTCAAGGCTTCTCCGTGCGCAGTTCGCTATGCCTCTACTCGGATCTCCTGGTCACGCGAACCAGCCAGGATGACGATCCCAGTCGCTGTGTATGTCCCGGTGAGTCCCGCGACCGGACTCACCGGTGGATCCCTCTAGCTGACGCCAGGCTCCGGGTCGAGGGCGTTCCCGGTCTGACGGACTAGCTGTCGCTTAGGCAGCGAGAGCGTAGTCGCGCTGATGTGAATCGGCGCTTATATGGTTGCAACGACGCTTACGGTGGTCTCTTGCCTGCACCGGCACGCTTCCCTTGATTCGATGCGCGAAGTCGAAACCTTTCAGCCCCTTGTCTTTGTTGCTTCGAGCATCCCCGCCGATTTTCGGCAGGACAATCAATGGTACGCGGTAACCAACAACGGGCAACGGATTTAACTTCCCGCGCCGACCGCCCAAAGCCGAGTACCCCCCGGTCGGGCGACTGCAGGGGGTACTCGGTGCCGAGACGGCGCCTTTGGGTATCGGTTACTTGATGCCGACGACGTCCTGCGCGATGGCGGCGACGTGGGTCTGCGCGGCGGAAACGATGCGTTGCCGGTTCTTGTGCGCCTCCTCGTAGGCGATGATCGTCCGAACGTCGTTGGGGTCCGTCAGCTTCCTGATCGCGGCCACCGCGTCGTTGACGTTCAGGTCGTCGTACTTGCGGATCGGCAGCTCCTTGGCGTCCAAGACACCGGCGGCCGCCCGGCCCGAGTGCAAGGCGCTGGCGGCCCCGTCGGCCCCCTCGGACCGGGTGACCCGCTCGGCGGCCTTCAGCGCCGCGCTCTGGGAAGCGGACAGCGCCTTCGCCGCGATCTCGCCGGCGTTGCCGCCCCGCTTGACCAGGTCGTTGAACGCCGGACCCGCCGAGCGCAGCGCCTCAACGGTCCGGTCGACCCCCCGCGCCGACCACGCTGCCGGCAGGTTGACCAGCTTCACCGCGGTGCCGGCGGCCGCCTGCAGCGGCGTGCGGCGCAGCGCGGCCGGCCCGCCGAGCGCGTCCTCGGCCAGCACGGTCGTGAGCCAGTCCACGGTCGCCGAATGGGCAGTGATCAGGCGCTCCGCCAAATTCTCGATGTCCTGGCGCTTTGCGGCGACGGCCAGCGCCTTGAGGTACCGAGCGCGGTCCAACATCTGGTCCTCGAGCGCGAGATCGCCCAGCAGCGCCTCGTCGAACGGTTGCGCCTGCTCGGTCAGCGCCTTGACTGCCGCGGCGGCACGACCCAGGAACGGACCGATGACGTCGGGGTAACCCCCGACCTTGCGGATCGCGGACTCAAGGGACTCGGCGCGCTTGCGGGCATTGGCCGCGTTCTGCGACAGCTCGCGGCGCACGGCGTCGGTGCGCGCCTGGACAACGCGGGTTTCCGCGACCTGGATCTCGGTGTTGGTCAAGTCGAGCAGCGTGCGCAGCTGCGCGAGCAAACGGGTGGTTTCGGGTGCAGTCATTATTGTCGCCCTCCTGGCGTTGACGATTTTGATGTCGGCGCGAGGTGCGCCTGTAAGTTCCGGCTACCCGATCGCCCCCGGAGAACAAACCCCACGCGCGGGGTTGAGATATCGCATTGCTTATCGCGCGTGCGCCAAATATGGTCTCAGATCACGAAATTGAGGTTTTCAACAACCTGCGCCGCCAGCTCTTTGTCACCGCACAATGCGACGTCCTGGACCCGGGCCGGGCACATGGGGCGCCCGCCCGACAGCCGGGTGAACTGCAGCCCGTCCAGCCGGATCGTCGCCGTCGGTTGCTGGCCGCCGAAGTCCTCGACCAGCTGGGCGCGACCGTCCACGCTGACACGGATGTCGCGGGCCACCGGGCCGGTCAGCTCGAACAGGATGCGCGAACCGTCGGGCGCCTTGCCGCGTTTGCCCACCACATAACCTATGGTGGCCGCGATCTCGTCGAGCGAAAGCTGTGACGCCGGCCCGACGAGTTCGTTGTCGGACGACGGCCGCGACAGCGCCTCGCGGATGTCCTGCTCGTGCATCCAGCAGTCGAACGTTCGCACCCGCATGAACCGGCCGTACGTTTCCGGGCCCACCGGCGTCGGCATCACCGCGTTCCACTCCTCTTCCGACATGGCGGCCAGCGCCTTGCGTCGATCGGCGGTGATGTCCCTGAACCGCGCGAGTACTTCCGCGGCCGATTCCCCGCTGAGGTGGCGCACCCAGCACTCGTTCATCGCGCCGATGTCGTTGCGCACGTGGTCGAGCGCCGACACGTCGATATCGGGCCGCGGGGCCGCGATGCCGGCCAGGAACGACTCGGTGCCGATGATGTGCGACACCACGGCCTTGACGTCCCAGCCGGGTAGCGGCGTCGGCGCCAGCCAATCGCCCTCCGGCAGCCCGTCGAGCAGCGCGTCGATGGAGTCCCACACGGCGAAGAGCCCGGAGAGGACGTCGGATTTATCCAGCTTCGTGACGGGGCGGTCGGCCATGGTCGGATAGTAGGCCGATCGCGAGCCGATCCGTTAGCTTGCGGCGATCATCGCCACGGAACCCATGGCCATCACCATGCCGACGCCCTGGCACCGGCTCACCCGCTCGCGCAGCACCACCATCGCCAGCACGACCGTCGCCGCCGGGTACAGCGAGATCAAGATGCTGGCCAGCGAGAGCAGCCACGTGTGCAGCGCCAGCAGCATGGTCACGTTCGCGCAGATGTCCAGCACCGCCACGCCCAGCGCCAGCTTCAGCGGCTTGCCGGCCGGCATCTTCAGGTTCTTGCTCATCGCGGACATGGCGAACACCACCGCGGAGGCGGACAGCCGGGCGAACACCAGCGGCCAGAGTTTGGTCTCGTGCGGCGCCTGGTGCAGAAACACCAGGTTCAGTCCCATCGCGGAGCCCGCCACGACCGTCAGCCAGGCGACCTTCGGGGTGAATCGATACGGCGTCACTCCCTCGGTCGCGGCTTCGCGGCTGACCAGCATGACGGCGACCAGGGCCAGCACCACGCCCACCGAGGCCGCGCGACCCGGCCGCTCCCCCAGCGCCACACCGACCGCCACCGGCACCGCGGCATTGAGCACGGCGGCCAACGGAGAGACCACCGATATGGGGCCGGCGCCGAGCGCGGCGAAAAACGCCCACATGCCGAACGCCATCCCGACGCCGTACAGGCAGCCCCACACGACCGCGCCGGACTGAATGGGGCCGCCCACCACGACGGCCAGCAGACCGAGCAATACTGCCTCGACCGGGTAGGCCACGAGCATCACTCGCAGCGCCGCTACCCGTCGAGCGGCCACACCGCCCACGAAATCGCTGACGCCGTACGTAACGGCCGACAGCTGGGCGTAAGCCGCCCCGATCAGTTCATGCCCTTGGCGCGTCGCCCCAGTTCGCGAAGCACTTCGCGCTGGGCATCGCGCTGGGCCATGTCCTGACGTTTATCGTGAGCCCGCTTGCCTCGTGCGAGCGCGAGCTCAACCTTGACCTTGCCCTCGGAGAAGTAAAGTGACAGTGGCATCAGGGCGAGGTTACCATCTCGTATCTTGCCGACCAGTCTGTCGATTTGTTGCCTATGTAACAACAACTTTCGATTGCGACGCGGATCATGGTTGGTCCAGCTACCGTGCTGATACTCCGGAATGTGCAAGTTACGCAACCACACTTCGCCGTCATCAATGGTTGCGTAGGCATCAGCCAAAGAGGCCTGCCCTTCCCGCAGGCTCTTTACTTCGGTGCCCTGCAAAGCGACTCCCGCCTCGAAAATCTCGAGGATCGAATAGTTGTGCCGCGCTTTGCGATTGGTGGCCACGATCCGTTTGCTGCCGGGCTTGTCGCCGGCCGCCTTGGCCCCCCTGGAGTCCTTGGCCACAGCTACCGCCGTACGTACAGTCGCAACGTCACGTAGGCGGTCAGGGCGGCCATCGACACGCCGAGCAGGAACAGCCAGGGCGAGATGTAAATGATGTCGGCGTAGTCGACCCGTGCGATCAGGTTGGCTTGGTAGAACTGGTTCAGCGCGTTGTCCAAAAACGTTGCCCGTACCAGGATTAACCCCGCGACCGAGATCGCGACACCGACCGCCGCGGCGACCATCGCCTCGACCAGGAACGGCAGCTGGGTATACCAGCGGCTCGCGCCGACCAGGCGCATGATCCCGATCTCCGTGCGGCGCGTATACGCCGCCACCTGGACCATGTTGGCAATCAACAGGATCGCGCCGACGGCCTGCACCAGGGCGACGGCAAACGCTGCCTTGCTCAGCCCGTCCAGGACCGCGAACAGGCGGTCGATCAGATCCTTCTGGTTGAGCACCGAAAGCACCCCGGGCTGTCCCTGCATCGCGGAGTCAAAGTCCTTGTGCTGCTCGGGATTGTCCAGCTTGACGATGAACGAGGCTGGGAAGGAATCCTTTCCGGCAACGTCTTTGTACTGGGGGAACTTCCGGATCGCGTCGTCGTAGGCGTCCTGACGGTTGAGGAAGCGCACCGATTTGACGTCTTGCCGTGCTTCGATCTTTTCCCGCAGCGCCTTGCACGGGTTGGTGCCGCAGGACGGGTCGTTGGCGGACACGTCCTCGGTGAGGAACACCTGCGTCTCGACGCGGTCCAGGTAGATGGCGCGGGAATGGTCGGCCAACAACACCACCAGCAGCCCGCCGCCGAACAGGCCGATCGAGATCGCGGTCGTCAGGATCATCGCGGCCGTCATCGTGACGTTGCGACGAAGGCCGGTCAGGACCTCGTTGAGCAGGAAGCCGAAGCGCACTTAGCGATCCATCCCGTAGATGCCGCGCTGTTCGTCGCGAACCAGCCGGCCCAGCGACAGCTCGACGACCCGTTGCCGCATGGAGTCGACGATGTGGTGGTCGTGCGTCGCCATCAGCACCGTGGTGCCCGTGCGGTTGATCCGCTCCAACAAATCCATGATGTCCTTACTGGTGTCCGGGTCGAGGTTGCCGGTCGGCTCGTCGGCCAGCAGCACCAGCGGGCGGTTGACGAAAGCACGGGCGATCGCGACGCGTTGCTGCTCGCCGCCGGACAACTCGCCCGGCAGCCGGTTGGCCTTCCCGGACAGCCCGACCGTCTCCAGTACCTCGGGCACCGTCCGGTTGATCGCCTCGCGGCGCTTGCCGATGACCTCCAGCGCGAAAGCGACGTTTTCGTACACGGTCTTTTGCTGCAGCAGCCGGAAATCCTGGAATACGCAGCCGATGACCTGACGCAGCTTCGGTACGTGGCGTCCGGGGAGCTTGTTGACGTGAAACTTCGATACCCGGATATCACCGGTGTTCGGGCTCTCCTCGGCCAGCAACAGCCGCATGAACGTCGACTTGCCCGACCCCGAAGGGCCGATCAGGAAGACGAATTCACCCTTGTCGATTTTGACGTTGATGTCGTCGAGCGCCGGACGAGCCGACGCTTTGTACTTCTTGCTGACGTTGTCAAGGGTGATCATCACGGCACGCCAGTGTAGCCGTGAATTTCGCTGGCGAGCCAAGTCAGCTGGCCGGCGGCGGGGAACTCGGCACCGGACCAGGCCCCGGCTGGGGTAGCTGCGTCGGCGTCGGCGTCGGGCTGGTGCTGGGCGGGCAGAAGGGCGGCGGCAGCAGGCACGGCGGCGTGGGCAACTGGAACGGCGGGGGTGTGGTGGTCGTCGTCGTGACGGGCGGGGGCGTGGTGGTGCTTGGAGTCGTGGTCGGCGTCGGCGTGTACGTCACGGTGGCCGGCGGCTGCTGCACGCGGCTGCGCGGCACCCAGGTGTAGTTGGGGTCGGGCACGAAGCCCGGCGGCACCACCTGCGGGGCCGGCGGTTTGGGTGTCGCTTCCGGGCGGTAGGTGTCGTAGACCCACCACACCGCAAAGAACGCGATGATCAGCACCAGCGTGGACGTGCGCATCCGGCCGCCGAAGAGGTGGCTCCAGCGCCGTCGTTGCTTGTCCTCGCTGCGCTTCTCGAAGATGCTGAGGGTCAACTTCACCGCCGTCGCACCGCGTCTTCGACTTTGCCGTCGGCCGACCCTTCGGCGGCTTCGGCGGCCGGGACGG
Organism: Mycobacterium sp. E2327; assembly: GCF_001672675.1. Taxonomy (NCBI): domain Bacteria; kingdom Bacillati; phylum Actinomycetota; class Actinomycetes; order Mycobacteriales; family Mycobacteriaceae; genus Mycobacterium; species Mycobacterium sp. E2327. The sequence goes on along the minus strand of NZ_LZKE01000055.1, from coordinate 52,157 downwards.
ACGGGTCTTCGACCAGGCCCACCGTCGCGTCGGCCGCGGTCACGATGCCGACGCGGGCCAGCGCGCGAATGACCAGGACACGCAGCTGCCGGCCGACCTCGAACTGTTTGCCGGGCAGGGTGCGGGCCACCACCCGCAGGGTGACGGTGTCGACCTCGATGCTTTCCACGCCCATCACGGTGGGCGGATCCAGCAGCAGTTCCCCGAGGACCGGGTTGTCCATGGCGCGGTCGCATTCCTGGTGCAGGACCTCGTTGACCCGGTTCAGGTCGGCGTTGGTCGACACCGGGATGTCCACCACCGCGCGTGCCCAATCCTTCGACAGGTTGACCACCTTGACGATCTGCCCGTTGGGAATGGTCAGCACCTCACCGTCCGGTGAACGCAAGCGGGTCACTCGCAAGGTCACGTTCTCGACCGTGCCGGTGGCTTCGGTCGAGGAGACGACGGTCAGGGTGACCAGGTCGCCGAACCCGTACTGCTTCTCCACCAGGATGAAGAAGCCGGAAAGCAGATCCCGGACCAGCTGCTGGGCGCCGAAGCCGAGCGCAGCGCCGACCACCGTGGCGGGTGCGACCAGCCCGCCCACCGAAAACTGCATGATGCTGGCGAGCTGCATCATCACCCAGATGCCGATGATGACGATGGACACCCAGGAGATCACCGACGCCACCGCCTGGCGGTGCTTGGACGTCTCCGAGCGCACCAGCGCGTCGCTTTCGGCGAAGCCCTCGGTGAGCTGGCGGGTCACCTGTTGCGCCACCCAGTTGACGAACCGGGCCATGAGCATGGCCGCAATCAGCACCATGACGATGCGCAGGCCGCGGGTGATGATCCATTGGCCGGCTTCGCCACGCCAGAAGTCGTGCCAGCCCAGCGCCTTTATCGAAGCGGTCGATGCAAGAACAGTGGTATTAGTCGTCATCTTTTCGGTTGCGCCACCGGATTCCCGCTTCCAGGAACCCGTCGATGTCTCCGTCCAGGACGGCAGCCGGATTGCCCACCTCGTAGTCGGTTCGCAAATCCTTGACCATCTGGTACGGGTGCAGTACGTAGGAGCGCATCTGGTTACCCCAGGAGCTGCCGCCCTCACCCTTCAATGCGTCCAGCTCAGCGCGCTCTTCTGATCGCTTGCGCTCCAACAACTTTGCCTGAAGCACTCGCATTGCCGAGATCTTGTTCTGCAGTTGCGATTTTTCGTTCTGGCAAGTCACGACGATACCCGTTGGGATGTGGGTTAAACGAACCGCCGAGTCGGTGGTGTTCACCGACTGGCCGCCGGGACCGCTGGAACGGTAGACGTCCACGCGCACGTCGCCGTCGGGGATGTCGATGTGGTCGGTGGTCTCCACCACCGGAAGCACCTCGACTTCGGCGAAGGAAGTCTGGCGCCGGCTCTGGTTGTCGAACGGGCTGATCCGCACCAGCCGGTGCGTGCCCTGTTCGACGGACAGCGTGCCGTAGGCATACGGCGCATGCACCGCGAACGTGGCGCTCTTGATCCCGGCCTCTTCCGCGTAGGAGGTGTCGAACACCTCGACGCCGTACTTGTGTTGCTCGGCCCAGCGGATGTACATCCGCATCAACATCTCGGCCCAGTCGGCCGCGTCCACCCCACCGGCGCCCGAGCGAATGGTGACCAGCGCCTCGCGCTCGTCGTACTCGCCCGACAACAGCGTGCGGACTTCGGCGGCCTCTATATCGGCGCGCAGCGCCTTGAGTTCCGCGTCGGCCTCCGCGAGGGCGTCGATGCCGCTGGCGGCATCCCCTTCTTCGGCTGCCAGCTCGTACATCACCGGAAGATCGTCGAGGCGCTGGCGCAGCTCTTCGACGCGGCGCAGCTCCCCCTGCGCGTGGGACAACTGGCTGGTCACCCGCTGCGCGTTGCTCTGGTCGTCCCACAGTTTGGGATCGGACGCCTCGTGCTCGAGCTTCTCGATGCGGCTGCGCAGACCCTCCACGTCGAGCACCCGCTCCACCGTGGTCAGGGTGGAGTCAAGGGCGGCGATGTCGGCTTGACGGTCGGGTTCCACAGCCGCCCACGTTACCGGCGGCGAACGCACAGGTCGTCGTCCGGGCCGCAGCGTTTAGCATCAGGTGACCCGTATGTGCAGCCCGGACCGCGACGCTCAGCCCCCTCGCGCACGGCCCGGCACGAGTAGAAGGCTCGAGGATGCGCTTGTATCACGTCGCGATTGTTGGCTCCGGGCCGTCGGGTTTCTTCGCCGCGGCATCGTTGCTCAAGGCGGCCGACGCGTCGGAGGACATCGACGTGGCCATCGACATCCTCGAGATGCTGCCGACGCCCTGGGGGCTGGTCCGCTCCGGCGTCGCGCCCGACCACCCGAAGATCAAGTCGATCAGCAAGCAATTCGAGAAGACCGCCGAAGACCCCCGCCTTCGCTTCTTCGGCAACGTGGTGGTCGGCAAGCACGTCAGCGCCGCCGAACTCGCCGAGCGCTACCACGCGGTGATCTACGCGATCGGGGCGCAATCGGATCGGTCGTTGAAGATCCCCGGCGAGGACCTGCCGGGCAGCATGGCCGCCGTCGAATTCGTCGGCTGGTACAACGCACACCCGCACTTCGAGGCGTCGACCCCGGATCTGTCGGGCGCCCGGGCGGTGGTCATCGGCAACGGCAACGTCGCGCTGGACGTTGCCCGCATCCTGGTGACCGACCCCGACGAGCTCGCCCGCACCGACATCGCCGACCACGCCCTGGAATCGCTGCGCCCGTGCGGCGTCGACGAGGTGGTGGTCATCGGCCGGCGCGGGCCGCTGCAGACGGCGTTCACCACGCTGGAGCTCCGCGAGCTCGCGGATCTCGAGGGGGTCGACGTGATCGTCGACCCGGCGCAGCTGGAGGGCATCAGCGACGAGGACGCGGCCGCGGCGGGCAAGACGACGAAGCAGAACATCAAGGTGTTCCGCGACTACGCCGCGCGGGCGCCGCGCCCCGGCCACCGACGAATAGTCTTCCGCTTCCTGACTTCGCCGATCGAGATCAAGGGCGACGGCAAGGTCGAGAGCATCGTGTTAGGCCGCAACGAACTGGTCACCGATGAGAGCGGGTGGGTATCGGCCAAGGACACCGGCGAGCGAGAGGAACTGCCGGCGCAGTTGGTGGTGCGGTCCGTCGGATACCGCGGAATGCCCACGGCCGGGCTGCCTTTCGACGACAAGAGCGCAACCATCCCCAACACCGACGGCCGCGTGCACGGCAGCCGCAACGAGTACGTCGTCGGGTGGATCAAGCGCGGGCCGACCGGTGTGATCGGTACCAATAAGAAGGACTCCCAAGACACCGTCGACACGCTGCTGAACGACCTGACCGCCTCGAAACAACAGGGCGCGCTCGCGGAGTTCCCCGACGACCACGCCGACAAGCTGGCCGAGTGGCTAGCGTCCCGGCAGCCGAAAGTCGTGACGTCGGCCCACTGGGAGGTCATCGATCGCCACGAGCGAGCGGCCGGCGAGCCGCACGGGCGTCCCCGGGTCAAGCTGCCGAGCGTGGCCGAAATGCTACGAATCAGCCATGGCTGAGCCGGCGCCTCAAAACCATTGGCGGTAAGCGCGATTGGGCTGGCGGGACACCCCCAGTTTGACCAGCAGGCGCGACACGTGGTTCTTCACGACGTCTTCGGCAAGCAGCGTCCGGTCGGCGATTTGCCGGTTGGTCAGGCCGTCGCCGAGCAATCCGAGCAACGTTCGCTCCCGGTCGTTGAAGGCCCACAGCTCGTCGCTGTTCTCGATGGTCCACCACAGCCTCGCCATCAATGCCGCCGCGGCGTGAGTGTCGAGCAGCGAGCGGCCGGCGCCCACATCCTTGATGGCGCAGGCCAATTCCATTCCCTTGACGTTTTTGACGACATAGCCGCTGGCCCCGGCGAGGATCGCGTTCAGCATCGCCTCGTCGGAGGTGTGCGACGTCAGGATCAGGCAGCGCAGATCCAGCATGCAGGACAACAGTTCGCGGCACAGCTCGATGCCGTTGCCGTCGGGCAACCAGTCGTCGAGCACCGCGACGTCCGGGCCGACCGCGGGAATCTTGTTCATCGCCTCGGCGACGGATCCGGCCTCGCCGACGCAGTCGAGTTCGGGGTCCGCACAAAGCAAATCGACCAGGCCGCGCCGCACCGCCTCGTGATCGTCGACCAGAAATACTCTTAACGCCGCTCCTTCGGAGCCCAACCGAGTCCCCACCCGCACGTCTCTACAAGTTGCTCGAACGCGCGGCGAGAACGGAGGTTCCCGGGTGGTGCGCGCCGCAGACGTCGTAACAGGCGCGTGCGTCGGTGACGAACAGCTGATCACGCTCCCCATCGGCCGCCAGGTATTGCTCGACGGAACCGCGCACGACGGCGGATTCGACGCGCACCTCGGGATATAGGTGAGTCCAGCGCGCGATGCGTCGCCTCAGTTGGGCCGCCGCCGAAGATTTCGTGTCGGCATCGTCGTCCCCCGCCGCCACGGCGATTGCCAGCACCGGCGCGTGCCGCAGCGTCGCCTCCTCGAAGGCGTGGCGCAGCGCCACCGTGTTGTCCGCCTGCACGATGACACGGTCGAGCTTGGCGGTTGCCGGCCTGCCCGACGGGCGGCTGATAACGGCTACCGGACATAGGGCCGACGCGGCCAGGGTCGCGGACAGGGACCCGACCCCACGGGCCGCATGACTCAGTCCGATGGATCCGACACAGATCATCGCCGCCGACCTCGACTCTTCGGCCAGCTTGGCAAGCGGGCTGCCCCAAAGGATTTCGGCTTCGATCTTCACCTGTTGCCCGGTCGCTTCGACCGCCCGACGAGCGTCGTGCAACACGGCGCGGGCCGCGGCCAGTCGGCCGTCATGGGCCCAGCGTGGTGGAGAATCCGGCGGCGCGACCACATACACCAACCGCAGCGGTATGTCTCTGCTCATCGCCTCGTCGACCGCCCAGCGCGCCGCATCGGTGGCCGTTTTCGACCCGTCTACACCAACGACGACCGTCGGGGCTGGCTGAAGCATCGCGGTCTCCTGTGCTGATCAGAGGGGACAAATCACGGATTCGTCCCACCCAACGCTATTGAGCGCAGACCGGCGCGACCCAGGGGCATTCGGTCTACAAATGGGGGCCATTAGTCCCTATCGATGACGGGGCAGCCGGTCACCTTCGTCGCAATGCCGCATCACTTGGGGGATTTCCGGTTCGGGCGCCGGCACTGTAAGCGAATTCGGTCGTTTTCAGGTATCGGCGTTATCGCAATGACCCACTTGCCTTTTCGTCTTAAAACTCCAGTAAGAACGCGGATCGGCGCCTACATTTTTATGACCACCGCCGACGGGCCGGCGGCGGAAAAGGTGCCGATTCGGGCTCGGCACGGTTCACCCGGCACACCCATAGGGGAGATCTGACAATGGATTACGCCTTTTTTCCGCCCGAATTCAATTCCGCCAGGATGTACAGCGGTCCGGGTTCCGGGTCGCTTTTGGCGGCGGCGGGAAGCTGGGACTCGCTGTCCGCCGAACTGGGCACCACGGCGGAGACCTATGGCTCGGTGCTTTCGGCCCTGACCACGCTGCACTGGCACGGCCCGGCGTCCGCGGCGATGACCGCCGCGGCGACGCCCTACGTGGAGTGGCTGACCACGACCGCCCAGCAGACGAAGCAGACCGCCATGCAGGCGAGGGCGGCAGCGGCGGCGTTCGACCAGGCGTTCGCCATGACGGTGCCCCCGCCGGTGATCGTGGCGAACCGGACTCAACTGATGACCCTGATAGCGACGAACTTCTTCGGCCAGAACACCGCGGCGATCGCGGCCACCGAGGCCCAGTACGCCGAGATGTGGGCCCAGGACGCGACCGCGATGAACGGCTACGCCGCGACGTCGGCGGCCGCGTCCCGGTTGACGTCGTTCGCGTCGCCGCAGCAGACCACCAATCCCGACGGCGTGAACGAGCAGACCGCCGCGGCCAACCAGGCGGCCAGCGATCCGCTCGGCGATCTGTACCAGGCGCTGTACCAGTTCACCGCACAGATCGGCGACGGTCTGCAGAACCTGTTGAATCTCAGCCCGATTCCAATCAGCTCCACCAGTTGGAACAACATCAGCGTGCTGGACTCCATCCAGCTCGTGAACACGGCGATCTCCGGGACCGGAACCATGGCCGGGATCCCGGCGTCGCTGAGCGGCAACACAGCCAATCTTTTCGGCATCCAAGCGAATATGGCGTACCTCGCCGGCCTCGGGGCGCCCGCGCCCGCGCTCGGGCCGATAGGGCTCGGGCATTTGCAGGGCGCCGCGACGGGGGTAGGGGGATTACCCAACGCGATCACGGTGAGCATGGGGCGGGCGAACGCCATCGGGCCGATGTCGGTGCCCGCCAGCTGGTCAACGCCGTCGGCCAGCCGCGTCTCGGCGCTGCAGCCCGCCGGCCTCACCACCCTTCCGGGCACCGACGAGCTGGCCGGTTCCGGCTATCCCGGCGTTCCCGGCATGCCGGCGGGGACGTTGGCCCGGGCGTCGGGCGTCCTGCCACGCTACGGAACCCGCCTCACCGTGATGACGCGCCCGCCCGCGGGCGGATGACCGCTACGCGGCCGGCGGTTCGGCGGGAGCGAACCGCCAATTGTCGGGGTTCTTGGGCGAATAGACCACCGGGAGCAGCTGGCCCATGGTCGGCCAGTGGTCGACGTCGACCGCCATGCGCTGATATACCTCGTGCTCGCTGACCGTGGGTCCGTTGATGACGCCGGCGACCGTGACGTACTGCTCGCCGGTCGCGTCCGGCCGCGGGCTGACGCCCGTCACCAGGAGGGTGCCGTGCGCGAGCTCACCGCGGGGGCCGCGCGGGGCGAACCGCTGCGCGAGGGCCACTCCCAGGACCGCCACGAGCAGAATCAGCACACCGTATTCCCACATCCGGCCATGGTAGGACTGCTCAATGACCGACGACGATCTGGCGCTGGCACTCGCGCTGGCCGACCGCGCCGACGCGCTGACCTCCGCGCGGTTCGGGGCGCTTGACCTGCGCGTCGACACCAAACCCGATCTGACTCCGGTCACCGACGCCGATCGCGCGGTGGAAACCGAACTGCGTGACGTGCTGGGGCGCGAACGGCCGGACGACGGCATCGTCGGCGAGGAGTTCGGTGGAACCGCCACCTTCAGCGGGCGGCAGTGGATCATCGATCCGATCGACGGCACCAAGAACTTCGTGCGCGGGGTGCCGGTGTGGGCCAGCCTGATCGCGTTGCTCGAGGACGGCGTTTCGTCGGTCGGCGTCGTGAGCGCACCGGCGCTGCACCGCCGGTGGTGGGCGGCGCGTGGACGCGGCGCGTTCGCCGCAGTCGACGGCGGTCCCCCGCGATCGCTGTCCGTTTCCTCAGTGGCACAACTGGATTCGGCGAGCCTGTCGTTCTCCAGCCTGTCGGGATGGGCGCAACGCGGGCTGCGCGATCGCTTCGTCGGCCTGACCGATGCGGTGTGGCGGGTACGGGCCTACGGCGACTTCTTCTCTTACTGCCTCGTCGCCGAGGGGGCGGTCGACATCGCCGCCGAACCGGAGGTGTCGGTGTGGGATCTGGCGGCGCTCGACATCCTGGTGCGCGAGGCGGGCGGGACGTTCACCGGCCTGGACGGGACCGCGGGCCCGCACGCCGGCAGCGCCGTGGCGACAAACGGATTGCTGCATGAGCAGGTGCTTTCCCGCCTGCGCGCTTAGTCTTTGTGAATTAGTTAACAGGCGGTCGCATCTATCTTACTCCGGAGTAAGATCGGTTTCATCCGCAACGCCCATCGATAGAGGCTGAAATGACCGACACCCGTTCCGGTTCAAAACAGACTTCAGAAAACACTCGCTCACGCATCCGACGGCGCGGCCGCAAGACCGGCGTCGGGCTGCAACCGCACAAGCGCACGGGCATCGACATCACCCTGGCGCTGCTCACCCCGCTGGTCGGTCAGGAGTTTTTGGACAAATACCACCTGCGCGACCCGCTGAACCGGGGCCTGCGCTACGGCACGAAGACCGTCTTCTCCACCGCCGCGGCCACTTCCCGCCAGTTCAAGCGGGCCCAGAACCTGCGCGGCGGACCGACCCGGCTGAAGTCCAGCGGCAAGGACTACTTCGACCTGACGCCCGACGACGAGCAGAAGATGATCGTCGAGACCCTCGACGAGTTCGCCGCGGAGGTGCTACGTCCCGCGGCGCACGACGCCGACGAGGCCGCGACCTACCCGCCCGATCTGATCGCGAAGGCCGCCGAGTTGGGCATCACCGCGATCAACATCCCCGAGGACTTCGACGGCATCGCCGCGCACCGCTCCAGCGTGACCAACGTGCTGGCGGCCGAGGCGCTGGCCTACGGCGACATGGGCCTGGCCCTGCCCATCCTGGCGCCCGGCGGCGTCGCCGCGGCCTTGACCCATTGGGGCAGCGCCGACCAGCAAGCCACCTATCTGCACGAGTTCGCCGGCGAGAACGTCCCGCAGGCCTGCGTGGCGATCGCCGAACCACAACCGCTGTTCGACCCCACCCGGTTGAAGACCACCGCCGTGCGCACCCCGAGCGGCTACCGGCTCGACGGCGTCAAGTCCTTGGTTCCCGCCGCGGCCGACGCCGAGCTGTTCGTCGTCGGCGCCCAGCTGAACGGCAAGCCCGCGCTGTTCATCGTCGAATCGTCCGCCAAAGGCCTTACCGTCAAGGCGGATCCGAGCATGGGAATCCGCGCCGCGGCGCTGGGCCAGGTCGAGCTGTCCGGGGTGTCGGTGCCGCTGGGCGCCCGCCTGGGCGAGGACGAGGCCTCCGACGAGGATTACTCCGAGGCGATCGCGCTGTCCCGGCTCGGCTGGGCGGCGCTCGCGGTCGGCACCTCGCACGCCGTGCTCGACTACGTCGTCCCATACGTCAAAGAGCGCCACGCCTTCGGCGAGCCGATCGCGCATCGTCAGGCCGTGGCCTTCATGTGCGCCAACATCGCGATCGAGTTGGACGGGCTGCGGCTGATCACCTGGCGCGGCGCCGCCCGCGCCGAACAGGGCCTGCCGTTCACCCGGGAGGCGGCGCTGGCCAAGCGGCTCGGCGCCGATAAGGGCATGCAGATCGGCCTGGACGGCGTGCAACTGCTCGGCGGCCACGGCTTTACCAAGGAGCACCCGGTCGAGCGCTGGTACCGCGACCTGCGGGCCATCGGCGTCGCCGAGGGCGTTGTCGTCATCTGAGTCGTCATCTAAAACGAGCTGAAAGTTCAACCATGGCAATCAATCTGGAACTGCCCCGCAAGCTGCAGTCGGTGATCGTCAAGACCCATCAGGGCGCCGCCGAGATGATGCGGCCGATCGCGCGCAAATACGACCTCAAGGAGCACGCCTACCCGGTCGAGCTCGACACCCTGATCAGTCTTTTCGAGGGCGCGTCCGAATCGGTGGCATTCGCTGGGGCGGACGCGCTGCGCGACGAGGACGAGGACAGGGACCGAAACCACAACGGCGCCAACATGGCCGCGCTGCTGCAGACGATGGAAGCCTGCTGGGGCGATGTCGCGATGATGCTGTCGGTTCCCTATCAGGGGCTCGGTAACGCCGCCATCTCCGCGGTCGCCACCGACGAACAGCTGGAACGCCTCGGCAAGGTATGGGCGGCGATGGCCATCACCGAGCCCGGCTTCGGGTCCGACTCGGCGGCGGTGTCCACCACCGCCAAGCTCGACGGCGACGAGTACGTCATCAACGGCGAGAAGATCTTCGTCACCGCGGGCTCGCGCGCCACCCACATCGTGGTGTGGGCCACGCTGGACAAGTCACAGGGCCGCGCCGCGATCAAGTCGTTCATCGTGCCGCGCGAACATCCCGGCGTCACCGTCGAACGCCTCGAGCACAAGCTCGGCATCAAGGGTTCGGACACCGCGGCGATCCGGTTCGACAACGTCCGCATTCCCAAGGACAACCTGCTGGGCAACCCCGAAATCGAGGTCGGCAAGGGCTTTTCGGGGGTGATGGAGACCTTCGACAACACCCGCCCGATCGTCGCCGCCATGGCCATCGGGGTCGGCCGCGCCGCGCTGGAGGAAATCCGCAAGATCCTCACCGAGGCCGGGGTCGAGATCTCCTACGACAGGCCCTCCCACGCCCAAAGCGCGGCCGCGGCGGAGTTCCTGCGCATGGAGGCCGACTGGGAGGCCAGCTACCTGCTGTCGCTGCGCGCGGCGTGGCAGGCCGACAACAAGATTCCCAACTCCAAAGAGGCCTCGATGAGCAAGGCCAAGGCCGGGCGGATGGCCAGCGACGTCACCCTCAAGTCCGTCGAATTGGCAGGCACCGCAGGGTATTCCGAGCAGTCGATGCTGGAAAAGTGGGCGCGCGACTCCAAGATCCTGGACATCTTCGAGGGCACCCAACAGATCCAGCAGCTGGTGGTCGCGCGGCGGCTGCTGGGGCTGTCGTCCGCGGAGCTCAAGTAGCGATCGGTCGCGGCGGAGCCGCATCCTCGTCGGGGCCGAGCAGGTCGAGCTGCCACCACTCGACGTCGTGCCAGGCGCCAAGCTTCCACCCCACGCGCGGGTAGTAGCCCACCGGCCGAAAGCCGAACGCCTTGTGCAGCCCGTTGCTGGCCTCGTTGGGTTGGGCGATGCCGGCGAACGCCCGCCGGAAGCCGCGTTCGGCGAGCCGGCGCAGCAGTTCGGTGTAGAGCAGCCGACCCCCGCCGGAGCGCAGTCGATCCGGGGCGAGGTAGATGCTCGTCTCGACCGACCATCGGTACGCCGCGCGCGGATTGAATTGGTGCGCATAGGCGTAACCGGTCACGACGTCGTCGTCCTCGAGCACCAGCCATTCGCGGGCGCCGGCGATGCGGCGCGCCATCTCCTCGACGGTCGGCACCTCCGTCTCGAACGAGATGACGGTGTCCAGCACATAGGGCCGGTAGATGTCGACGCACGCCGCGGCGTCGGCGGCGGTGGCGGGTCGGACGCGCATCAAGGAGCGAGGGCGCCCAGCCGCACCGAGGAGGTGCCGGTGATCGGCGGCCGAACGGTTTCCATGAGGTGAGGTTAGCGTCGCCGGTATGGGCAGGTTTCCGGCGGATTCCGAGCCGGCGTTAGGCTGTCCGACCATGCGGGCGGCACGGGTGACTCGGTTGGATGGTCCAGATGCGATCGAGGTGGCGGAGGTCGACGAACCCGCCGGGGACGGTGTGGTCGTCGAGGTGTACGCCGCCGGCGCGGCGTTTCCCGACGCGCTGCTGACCCGCGGTCTGTATCAGTACCGGCCGGAGCCGCCGTTCGTGCTCGGAGCCGAGATCGCCGGCGTGGTGCGGTCGGCGCCCGACGACGTCCACGTCAAGGCCGGCGACCGGGTCGTCGCGCTGACGATGCTGTCGGGCGGAATGGCCGAGGTGGCCGTCGTGCACCCCGACCGGGTGTTCAAGCTGCCGGACAACGTGAGCTTCGAGGCGGGCGCCGGCCTGCTGTTCAACGACCTCACGGTGTACTTCGCGCTGACCGTGCGCGGCCGCCTGGCCAACGGCGAGACCGTACTGGTGCATGGCGCGGCGGGCGGGATCGGGACCTCGACGCTGCGGCTGGCCTCGCTGTTGGGGGCGTCGCGCACCATCGCGGTCGTCAGCACCGAAGACAAGGCCGACGTCGCGACGGCCGCCGGCGCCACCGACGTGGTGCTGGCCGAGGGGTTCAAGGACGCCGTCAAGGAGCTCACCGGCGGCCGCGGCGTCGATGTGGTGGTCGACCCGGTCGGCGGCGACCGCTTCACCGATTCGCTGCGCTCGCTCGCGCCCGGCGGTCGGCTGCTCGTTATCGGGTTCACCGGCGGCGAGATTCCCACCGTCAAAGTGAACCGGCTGCTGCTCAACAACATTGACGTCGTCGGCGTGGGTTGGGGAGCCTGGACCGCGACCCACCCGGACGCGCTGGCCGAGCAGTGGGCCGGCCTGGAGCGCCTGCTCAGCTCGGGCAAGCTGGCCGCGCCCACGCCGGAGGTCTACCCGCTGGAGCAGGCGGCCGCGGCGGTCGCATCGCTCGAGAATCGTACGGCCAAGGGGAAAGTCGTGGTGCGCGTGCGCGATTGACGCACTCCGGTCACGTCTGCCACACACGCCGCAGCGGAGAAGGAATTGCCTCTTTGCCCGCCTCGCAGCGACAACGGCCGCGCCGGTCTTGCACCAAGGAACTTGTCGCTGCGAGGCGGGCACAAAGGGTGTCCCTTCCTCCGGGAGACGCTCGGGGCGGATGTGACCAAAGCTACGAAGCCCTCGCCCCTTGTGCGGCGGCAAAACAAAAACTAATGTCACTTTCAGTTTTGAGGCCTGCCGCCGGAGCCCAGGAGTCGCCCCGTGGAATCGTTCGTTCACCTGCGAAAAGGCAAGACGCCGCGCCGGCTGCACGCCGACCTCGACGGGCTCAAGGACGACGAGCTGGGCCGGGGCGGATTCACCGGGCGGACCGCCAACATGTACCGCCGCAACGACCCCACCGCGTATCGGTCGGTCGGCCCGCTGCGCCCCGTCGACGTGCTCGCCGGAGAGCTGAAACCCGGCGACGCCACCGACGCCTGCGGCGGGCCGCTCCTGATGTTCAGCAACGACGACTGCCGAATCCTGTTGAGCCGGCGCCACGAGCCGATGCCTTTCTACGTCCGTCACGTCGACGGCGACCTCTTGTGCTTCGTGCACCGCGGCGCGGGCCTGCTGGAGACCGAGTTCGGGCCGCTGCGTTACCGGGAGGGCGACTGGCTCTACCTCCCCAAAGCGTGCACCTGGCGGCAGCTGCCCGATACCGAGACGACGCTGCTGATGATCGAGGCCACCGACGAGTTCCGGGTGCCGCCGCCCGGCGCGCTCGGACGCCACTTCCCGTTCGACCCGTCGCAGGCCACGATCCCCGAACCACAGCCGATCGATGACGACGGCCGCGACGAGTACGAGGTCCGGCTCATCCATGCGGGCGGGCCGACAACGCTTTACTACCAACACAATCCGATCGACGTCGAAGGCTGGCGCGGTGACAACTTTCCGTTCACCTTCAACATCGCCGACTACAACGTGGTCACGTCGGACAGCGTTCACCTGCCGCCGACCGTGCATCTGTTCATGCAGGCCACCGGCGTCTACGTGATGAACTTCCTGCCCAAGCCCGCCGAGGGGGTCCCCGGCACCGAGCGCACACCCTGGTATCACCGCAACGTCGACTACGACGAGATCGCCTTCTTCCACGGCGGGTCGCTCTACGGGATCCCGATGCCGCCCGGCCTGATCACCCATGCGCCGCAAGGGGTTCACCACGGCGCGCCGGAGAAGGCGCGGGAACGCGCGCGCCGCAAGTTCGACGAGCATTCGCGGGTGGACTGGCAGGTCATCGCTGTCGACACCCGCCGGCGGCTGACCCCGTCGGCCGAGGTGCTGGCGCACGACCTCGGGCAGCACTGATGAAACACGAATACGACCGCATCCCGTATCTCGTTGCGTTCCAGAACAATTCCGCGGTCCGCGACGTGTACGGCGGGCTGGCCGAAATTACCGTGCTGGAAAGCTATCTGCTCAAGCCCAAGGACAAGCCGTCCGACACCGTGTTGGTGTTCATGCATCCCATCGGCGGCGGCGCGTACCTGCCGATGATCAATGCGCTGGCCCGCGCCGGCCACCACGTCATCTACTGCAACAGCCGGTTCCGCGGCACGGATTCGGCGCTGCTGATGGAGAAGGTGGTCGAGGACCTCGGCGAGTGCATCAAGGACGCCAAGAAGAGGCTGGGCTACGCCAAGGTGGTGCTGGCCGGATGGAGCGGCGGCGGCTCGCTGTCGATGTTCTACCAGCAGCAGGCCCAGCACGCGACCGTCACGTCGAGCCCGTCCGGGGACGGCCCCGACCTGACGCGGCTCGACCTGCCGGCGGCCGACGGCGTCATGCTGCTCGCCGCGCACATCAGCCGGCACGGCACACTCACCGAGTGGCTGGACGCGTCGATCCTCGACGAATCCGACCCCACCAAGCGCGATCCCGAGCTCGATCTCTACAACCCCGACAACCCCAACCAGCCGCCCTACAGCCCCGAATTTCTGGCCCGTTACCGGCAGGCGCAGATCGACCGCAACCGGCGCATCACCGCGTGGGTCAAGGAAAAGCTCGCCGAACTGCGGGACTCCGGAGGCCCCGACGAAGAATTCTGCTTCGTCGTGCACGGCACCATGGCCGACCCGCGCTGGCTGGATCCGACCGTCGATCCCAACGAACGCACCCCCGGAACCTGCTACCTGGGCGATCCTCGAGTGGTGAACATGAGCCCGGTCGGGTTGGCCCGGTTTTCGACGCTGCGGGGCTGGCTGTCGCAATGGAGCTACGACGACGCCCGCGGCGACGGGGTCGCGTGCGGGCGCGACCTCGCGGTCCCGGCGCTGGTGATCGGTAACCTGGCCGACGACGCCTGCACGCCCAGCCACACCCGACGGCTTTACGAGGCGATCGGGCACCCGGACAAGGAGATGCACGAAATTCCCGGCGCCACACACTATTACGCCGGCCCCGACCAGCGGGACAAGCTGCGGCACGCCGTCGACGTGGTCACCGACTGGCTGGTCCGCCACGACTTCGCGAGCAAAGAGTGACGGGCCCGCTGGACGGTGTCCGGGTGCTGGAACTCGGCACCCTGATCGCCGGGCCGTTCGCCGGCCGGCTGCTCGGCGACATGGGCGCCGACGTCGTCAAGGTGGAACCCCCCGGCGCGCCGGACCCGCTGCGGACCTGGGGTCAGGCCGAAGTGGACGGGCACCATGTGTTCTGGACGGTGCACGCACGCAACAAGCGCGCCATCACGCTCGACCTGCGAAAGCCACGCGGCCGCGGGCTGTTCCTCGACCTCGTCGCGAAATCCGACATCGTCGTGGAGAACTTCCGCCCGGGCACCCTGGAGAAATGGGAACTGGGCTACGACGTGCTCTCCGAGCGCAACCCGGGCATCATCCTGGTCCGGGTATCCGGTTACGGGCAGACCGGCCCCGAGGCGCACAAGCCCGGCTACGCGTCGGTGGCCGAGGCGGCCAGCGGGCTGCGGCACCTCAACGGATTCCCCGGCGGCCCGCCGCCCCGGCTGGCGCTCTCGCTCGGCGACAGCCTGGCCGGCATGTTCGGCGCCCAGGGCGCGCTGGCCGCGCTGTATCGCCGCGGCGTCACCGGGCGCGGGCAAGTGGTCGACGTTGCGCTGACCGAATCGTGTTTAGCGGTCCAGGAATCCACGATCCCCGATTACGACGTCGGCGGCGTGGTGCGCGGGCCGTCGGGAACCCGGCTGGAGGGTATCGCGCCGTCAAACATCTACCGCAGCGCCGACGGCTCGTGGGTGGTGATCGCCGCCAACCAGGACACCGTGTTCGCGCGCCTGTGCAAGGCGATGGGGCGCCCGGAGCTGGCCACCGACGACCGGTTCGCCACACACGGCGGCCGCGGCCGCAATCAGGACGAACTCGACGAGATCATCGGCGCGTGGGCCGCCGACCGCCAGCCCGGCGAAATCATCGAAACCCTCTCCGCCGCAGGCGTGATCGCCGGGCCGATCAACACCGTCGCCGAGGTGGTCGACGACCCGCAGTTGCGGGCCCGCGGCATGCTGGTCGAGCACTACGACGAACGGGTCGGCCGCAACGTGCTCGGACCGGGCGTGGTCCCGGTGCTGTCGGACTCTCCCGGCGGCGTCCGCTACGCCGGCCCCGCGCGCCCCGGACAACACAACGACGACGTCTACATCGGGTTGCTCGGCAAGACCGCCGCGGAGCTCGAAGAGCTAAGGGCTGAGGGGGTGTTATGACCCACCCGGAATTTCCGACGAGGGTTGACATTCGCGAGGTGGCCCTGCGCGACGGCCTGCAGATCGAAAAGCCAATCCCGTTGGCCGCCAAGCTGGAACTGCTGGCCGCGGTCGCCGCCACCGGGGTGCGCGAGGTTGAGGCCACCGCGTTCGTGTCCCCATCCAAGGTGCCGTCGATGGCCGATGCCGCCGAAGTCGCCGCGCACCTGCACAACTACCCCGACATCGAGTTCTCCGCCCTGGTGGCCAGCCCCAACGGCGCCCGGCGCGCGATCGCCGCGGGGCTGCGCTCGGTCGAATATGTGGTGGCCGCCAGCGACGCATTCAGCGCGGCCAACGTCGGGCGCGACAGCGCCGAGGCCACCGGGCAGATCGAGGAGATCGTCGACATCGCGCACGACGCCGGCGCCACCGTCGAGGTCATCGTCGCCACCGCGTGGGACTGCCCGTTCGAGGGGCCGACGCCGCCCGGGCGGGTGCTCGAGATCGGCTCGGCCGCCCGGGACCAACGTGTCGACCGGTTCTGCATCGCCGACACCATCGGCACCACCACCCCGCGACGGGTGAGTTCACTCGTCGCCCAACTGCGTCCGGTGATCGGCGACATGCCGCTGGGCGGCCATTTCCACAACACCCGCGGCACCGGGCTGGCCAGCGCCTACGCGGCCGTCGAATCCGGGGTGACCCGGCTGGACGCGTCGGTCGGGGGCCTGGGCGGCTGCCCCTTCGCCCCGGGCGCCACCGGCAACATCGCAACCGAGGACCTCGTCTACCTGTTGACCGACAGCGGTGTCGACGTCGACGTGGACCTGCGGGCCGCCATCGCGGCGGCCGAGGTCGCCAAATCCGTTGTGGGCCATGACCTGCCGAGCGCGCTGCTGCGCGCCGGCGACCGAATCCGGAACTGATGCCGACCGACACGTTGACCGCAAAGGGCCGCCAGACCAGGCAGGCCATCGAACAGGCCGCCCGAAAACTGTTCGCCGAACGCGGTTTTCACGGCACCACGCTGGCCGACATCACCTCGGCCGCGGGCAAGTCACCCGCCGTGTTCTACCGGTATTTCGACGACAAGGAAGACCTGCTGGCCGCCCTGGCGGAGTCGTTTCTGCACGAGGTCGTGGCGCCGCCCGGGTTGCGCCTCGAGCTCCCCGAGTCGCCCGACGACGACGCCTTCTTCACGTCGGTGGTCACCGGGTACTGGAACATGTTCAAGCAGAACATCGGCATCATGATCGCCGTGGCACAGCTGGCGGCCACCCAGCCGCGCTTCGCGCGGGTACAGAACGAATTCCGGCGCTTCGGCATGGACATCGTCGCCGCCTCGGTACGTCGCGCGCAGCAGCAGGGCTACGGAACCGAGCTCAATCCCCAACACACGGCGGCCGCGATCGCGCTGCTGTTCGAGAACTTCACCACCGTCTTCGCGGGCCCGTCGGGCCTGGACCTTCAGATCAGCGACCACGACGCCATCACCACCTTGTCGACGGTCTGGAAGAAAACCCTCTACGGCGCAAAGGAGTAACCGTGGATTTCACTCTGCCAGAACATCTTCCGGGAGTGCTCGCCGAGATGGATGCGTTCATCGAGTCGGAGATCAAGCCGCTGGAACGTGACAACATCCAGTATTTCGACCATCGCCGCGAGCATGCGCGCACCGATTGGGACAACGACGGCATCCCATCACGCGAGTGGGAAGACCTGCTCGCCGAGATGCGCAGGCGCGCCGACAAGGCGGGCTGGCTGCGCTACGGCCTGCCGGCGTCGCTGGGCGGCCGCGACGGCACCAACCTGGACATGGCCGTCATTCGGGAACACTTGGCGCACAGGGGCCTTGGTTTGCACAACGACCTGCAGAACGAGTCGTCGATCGTCGGGAATTTCCCGCAGGTGATCATGATGGAGCGCTTCGGCACCGATGAGCAGCGCCGCGACTGGTCGGAGGCGTTGATCACCGGGGAACGGTCGATGGCGTTCGGGCTGACCGAGCCGCGGCACGGCTCCGATGCGACCTGGCTGGAAACCCGCGCCGAACGCGACGGCGATGGGTGGGTGCTCAACGGCTCGAAGCGGTTCAACACCGGGGTGCACCGGGCCACTCACGACCTGATCTTCGCGCGCACCTCCGGCGAACCCGGGGCCGCGCTGGGCATCACAGCGTTCCTCGTCCCGACGGATGCGCCGGGGTTCCGCGTCCCCTACTACTGGTGGACGTTCAACATGCCCACCGACCACGGTGAGGTCGAGTTGACCGACGTGCGGGTGCCCGCCGACGGGGTGCTCGGCGAAGTCGACCGCGGCCTGGAAGTCGCGCAAACCTTCCTGCACGAGAACAGGATCCGGCAAGCGGCGAGCAGCCTGGGTGCGGCCCAATACTGCATCGACCGTGCCGCCGAATACGCGGGCGGCCGCATGGTTTTCGGCAAGCCTTTGTCGGTCAACCAGGCCGTGCAGTGGCCGCTGGCCGAGCTGCAGACCGAGGCCCAGATGGTGCGGCTGCTGGTGCAATATGCGGCCTGGCATCTGGACCGCAACCACCACATGGAGGTCTCGGACAAGGTGTCGATGGCCAATTACCGCGCCAACCGGCTGGTCTGCGACGCGGCCGACCGGGCCATGCAGGTCTTCGGCGGCCTCGGCTACAGCCGCCACGAGCAGTTCGAGCACATCTACCGCCATCACCGCCGTTACCGGATCACCGAGGGCGCCGAGGAGATCCAGATCCGGCGGGTGGCGCAACGGCTGTTCAAGTTCGGCCATAAGTGACCGACAACGACGAACTGGCCGGCAAGCTGGCCCGGGTGTTGGCGCCGGCGCTGGGCGCGAGCCCGGCGATCGAGAACCTGCGGGCGCTGACCGGCGGCGCCAGCCGCACCACGTGGGCGTTCGACGCCGTCGCGGGTGAGCAACGCCGTTCGCTGATCCTGCGCACCGGCCCGCCCGACGACGTGCACGCTGGCATGGAGCTCGAAGCACGCGCCCAGGCCGCGGCCGCGGCGGCCGGTGCGCCGGTCCCCCACATCCTGGTCGCCGACGATTCGGTTGCCGCCCTGGGCAATCCGTTCCTGATCTGCGACGCGATCCAGGGCGAGACCATCGTCCGGCGCATCCAGCGCCAGCTCGACGCCACCGACGGCCACGCGGGCCGCACCCGCCTGCTGCAGCAGTGCGCGCGGGCGCTGGCCGCCATCCATCGAGCCGACCCGGACATTCCCGGCCTGGCACACGAGGACCAACTCACGCAGTGGCGCGAGCGGCTCGACGCCATGGGCGACACCACCGCCACCTTCGAGTGGGCGTTTCGCTGGCTCGAGGCGAACCGGCCGCAAAAATACGGGCCGACCGTCCTGGTGCACGGCGACTACCGGATGGGAAACCTCATCGTCGACGGGTCCGACCTGGCCGCGGTGCTCGACTGGGAGCTGGTCCACCTCGGCGAGGCGTACGAGGACCTGGCCTGGTTCTGCATCCGGGCCTGGCGGTTCGGCGCCCCGGCCGGCCTGGCCGCCGGCGGCCTCGGCAGCATCGAGGCCTTTCTCCGCGCCTACGAGGAGACCGGTGCCGTTAGCGTCGACCGGGTGGCGTTTCACTGGTGGCTGGTGCTGGCGACGCTGCGCTGGGGTGTCATCTGCCGCTACCAGGCCGAGCGGCACCTGAGCGGGGAGTTCCGCTCGGTGGAGCTGGCGACGATCGGGCGCCGGGTCTGCGAGACGGAGTGGGACCTGCTCGACCTGCTGGAAGGAGCGCAAGCGTGATCGGCGCATACGGCCGCCCGCTCGCGGCCGAGCTCGTCGCCGCGGTGGCCGAGTTCCTCGAAACCGACGTCCGCGAGGCCACCACCGGGCAGGTCAACTTCCACGCCAGGGTCGCCGCGAACGCGCTGCGCATCGTCGAGCGCGAACTGCTTGACGAGAGCGAGGCGGAGGCCGGCGCGGCGCTGGCCGGCCTGGGCTTCGCCGACGAGGAAGAGCTTGCGGCCGCGATCCGGGCCGGCGAGCTGGACGGCCGCGCCAACGACGTCACCGCCTGCCTGCGCACCCTGGTCCGGCGTCGCCTGGCCATCGCGCATCCCGGATACGAGCAATCGGATCAATAGGAGGGTGACGATGCGCGCCGCGCAGCGGCGCGAGGAGGAACCCGACAATCAGACTTAGGAGCCCCCATGTCCGCAGCCTCCGAGCAGACCGTCGTCGACGTGGCCGACCGCCTGTTCGCGGCGATCGAAAGGAGCGACGCCGCCGCGGTCGATCGACTGTGGAGCAACGACATCGCGGTCTGGCGCAGCGGCGCGCGCCGCGATAACGACAAGGCCCGGGCGATGCGGGTCATCGACTGGTTCATCACCGCCACCACCGAGCGCCACTACGAAATCCTCGACCGGCGGCTCTTCGACGATGGCTCCGTCGCCGGGTTCGTGCAGCAGCACATCCTGCACGCCACCGGCCATGCCGGCCAATCGATCTCCATGCGGGTCTGCATCGTGATCAGGGTGGGCGCCGACGGGCTCATCGATCGGATCGACGAATACTTCGACCCCGCCGAGATCGCGCCGTTGCTCGCCTAACGGCTAGATTTGCCACGAGTCAGAAGGGGGGACGATGACGACGCTGGAAACACTGCTGAGCGATCCCGACCTGGCCGGCGTGTGGAACCTGGTTCCCGATCGCTCGGCCATCACCTTCAAGGTCGCAAACTTCTGGGGCCTGCTGAACGTCAAGGGCCGCTTCGGCGAGTTCAGCGGCGACGGGCAGCTCACCGGCAAGGGCGCCGTTTTCGGCCGCGTCGACATCCGGGCCGCGTCGCTGTCCACCGGCATCGGCCGTCGCGACAAGCACCTGCGCTCGGCCGACTTCTTCGACGTCGAGCGTTTCCCCCAGATCAGCGTCGTCGTCACCGCAGTGAACCCAACCAAAGGCAACGCCGCAGAACTTCGCGCCAGCTTCACCATCAAGGGCGTCACCGCGCCGCTGCCGCTGCCGCTGCCCGTGACGATCACCGAGCTTCAGGACGGTTCGATTCGGATCTCGGGCGAAACGAAGGTCGACCGGTCCCAATTCGACCTAGGCTGGAACAGGTTCGGCATGGTCGGCGCGACGGCAACGGCGGCGGCGCAGGCGGTCTTCGTTCGGGCAACCCGGTAGGGCTTGCGCGCCACCAGTACCATCTGAGCGTGCCCGACTCCAGCAGCGCCCTGCGGATCCTCGTCTACAGCAACAACGTCGAAACCCGCGAACGGGTGATGCGCGCATTGGGCAAGCACCTGCACCCGGACCTACCCGAGTTGACCTACGTCGAGGTCGCGACCGGCCCCATGGTGATCCGCACGATGGACGAGGGCGGCATCGACTTGGCCATTCTCGACGGCGAGGCGACGCCCACCGGCGGCATGGGCATCGCCAAACAGCTCAGGGACGAACTCGAAACCTGCCCGCCGATCGTGGTGCTCACCGGCCGCCGCGACGACGCGTGGCTGGCCAGCTGGTCGCGCGCCGACGCCGCGGTGCCGCATCCGCTGGACCCCATCGTGCTGGGCCGTACGGTGATCGGGTTGCTCCGCGCCCCCGCCCACTAGCAATTACCGCTCTCACCTGCGCCGACACGGAACCGTAGACCGTGTGGGCGGGTGCTCAGCACCGCCGCGACGACTCGCCCGAATGCGGGGACGTTAAAACCGGGCAAATAGCACCACCCCGAGCACGTGCGCCGACGCCAACGACGCTATGTTGAAAGTCACTGTGACGGGCCACAGACCCGGTTCGTCACAGCAGCCCGGTCACCGCCCGGCCGCCCGCTCAGTCGAGAAGGCGGCCGCATTACGACGGATCATGGAGCGAATTGAACGTCTACATACCCATCCTGGTTCTCGGCGGGATTGCCGCCGCCTTTGCCGTGGGCTCGGTCGGAATCGCGAGCGTGGCCGGGCCGAAGCGCTACAACAAGTCGAAGCTGGCCGCCTACGAATGCGGGATCGAGCCCACCGAATCCCCGGTGAGCGGCCCGCACGCGACGGCCGGGCAGCGGTTCCCGGTGAAGTATTACCTGACCGCAATGCTGTTTATCGTCTTCGACATCGAAATCGTGTTCTTGTATCCCTGGGCCGTTAGCTACGACGCGCTCGGGACATTCGCGTTGGTCGAAATGGTGGTGTTCATGCTCACGGTCTTCGTGGCCTACGCCTACGTGTGGCGCCGCGGCGGACTGACATGGGATTGAGGTAAAGAGTGGGCCTGGAAGAACAGCTGCCCGGTGGCATCCTGCTGTCCACCGTCGAGAAGGTGGCCGGCTACGTCCGCAAGAACTCGCTGTGGCCGGCGACGTTCGGGCTGGCGTGCTGCGCGATCGAGATGATGGCAACCGCCGGACCGAGGTTCGACATCGCGCGCTTCGGCATGGAACGGTTCTCGGCCACCCCGCGGCAGGCCGACCTGATGATCGTGGCCGGGCGGGTCAGCCAGAAGATGGCCCCGGTGCTGCGCCAGATCTACGACCAGATGGGCGAGCCGAAATGGGTGCTGGCCATGGGCGTGTGCGCCTCGTCGGGCGGAATGTTCAACAACTACTCGATCGTCCAGGGCGTCGACCACGTCGTCCCGGTCGACATCTACCTGCCCGGCTGCCCGCCGCGCCCGGAGATGCTGCTGCACGCAATCCTGAAGCTGCACGAGAAGATTCAGCAGATGCCGCTGGGCGTCAACCGCGAAGAGGCCATCGCCGAAGCCGAACAGGCCGCGCTCGCGGCCACGCCCACGATCGAGATGCGCGGACTGCTGCGATGAGCTCTCCCGACCACGACCCGACGGTAGCGGCCAGCGAAGTGGGGGGCGCCGTCCCTACCGCCGACGAAGAAGTGATCGACGTTCGTCGCGGCATGTTCGGGGTCCGCGGCACCGGCGACACCTCCGGTTACGGACGGTTGGTGCGCGAGGTCACGCTGCCGGGCAGCAGCCCCCGGCCCTACGGCGGTTACTTCGACGACATCGCCGACAAGCTGGCGGAAGCGCTGGGCCGCAACGACATCGAATTCGACGACGCGATCGAGAAGGTCGTGGTCGACCGCGATGAGCTTACCCTGCATGTGCGCCGCGATCTGCTGCCGCAGGTCGCCCAGCGGCTGCGCGACGAACCCGACCTGCGGTTCGAGATGTGCCTGGGTGTCAACGGGGTGCACTACCCGCACGAGACGGGCCGGGAGCTGCACGCCGTCTACCCGCTGCAGTCGATCACCCACAACCGTCGGCTGCGGCTGGAAGTGGCTGCGCCGGACAGTGATCCGCACATCCCGTCGCTGTACGGGGTCTACCCCACCAACGACTGGCACGAGCGCGAAACTTACGACTTCTTCGGGATCATCTTCGACGGCCACCCGTCGCTCACCAGGATCGAGATGCCCGACGACTGGCACGGGCACCCGCAACGCAAGGACTATCCGCTGGGCGGCATCCCGGTCGAGTACAAGGGCGCACAGATACCGCCGCCCGACGAACGCAGGGGTTACAACTAATGACTCAAGCTGAAACGGTTCTGGTCGCCGGCGGTCAGGACTGGGACCAGATCGTCGACGCCGCCCGCAACGCCGACCCCGGTGAACGCATCGTCGTCAACATGGGCCCCCAGCACCCGTCCACGCACGGCGTGCTGCGGCTGATCCTCGAGATCGAGGGCGAGACCGTCACGCAGGCCCGGTGCGGAATCGGCTACCTGCACACCGGGATCGAGAAGAACCTCGAATACCGCTACTGGACCCAGGGCGTCACCTTCGTGACCCGGATGGACTACCTGTCACCGTTTTTCAACGAGACCGCCTACTGCCTGGGCGTGGAGAAGCTGCTCGGCATCACCGACGAGATACCGGAGCGGGTCAACGTCATCCGGGTGATGATGATGGAGCTCAACCGGATCTCGTCGCACCTGGTCGCGTTGGCCACCGGCGGCATGGAACTGGGCGCGATGACCCCGATGTTCGTCGGCTTCCGCGGGCGCGAGATCGTGCTGAAGCTGTTCGAATCGATCACCGGGCTGCGGATGAACAGTGCCTACATCCGGCCCGGCGGGGTCGCACAGGACCTGCCGCCCAACGCGGAAACCGAGATCGCCGAGGCCCTCGAGGAGTTGAAGCAGCCGCTGCGCGAAATGGGCGAGCTGCTCAACGAAAACGCCATCTGGAAAGCGCGTACCGAGGGCGTGGGCTACCTGGACTTGACCGGCTGCATGGCGCTGGGCATCACCGGCCCCATTCTGCGTTCCACCGGGCTGCCGCACGACCTGCGCAAGAGCGAACCCTACTGCGGCTACGAGAACTACGAGTTCGACGTGATCACCGACGACGGTTGTGATGCGTACGGGCGCTACATCATTCGCGTCAAGGAGATGTGGGAGTCGATCAAGATCGTGGAGCAGTGTCTGGACAAGTTGCGGCCGGGCCCGACGATGGTCGAGAACCGCAAGATTGCCTGGCCCGCCGACCTCAAGGTGGGGCCCGACGGCATGGGCAACTCGCCCGAGCACATCGCCAAGATCATGGGCAGCTCGATGGAGGCGCTGATCCACCACTTCAAGCTGGTCACCGAGGGCATTCGCGTTCCGGCCGGCCAGGTTTACGTCGCGGTGGAATCGCCGCGCGGCGAGCTCGGCGTGCACATGGTCAGCGACGGCGGCACCCGGCCCTACCGGGTGCACTACCGGGACCCGTCCTTCACCAACCTGCAGTCCGTCGCCGCGATGTGCGAGGGCGGGATGGTCGCGGACCTGATCGCCGCGGTCGCCAGCATCGACCCGGTGATGGGTGGGGTGGACCGATGACCGGGCCGCAGGGCCAGCCGGTGTTCATCCGGCTTGGACCGCCGCCCGGGGAACCCAACGCGTTCGTGACCGAGGGTGCGCCGCAGTCGTATTCGCCCGAGGTGCGGGCGCGCCTCGAGGTCGACGCCAAGGAGATCATCGGCCGCTACCCCGACAAGCGTTCGGCGCTGCTGCCGTTGCTGCACCTGGTGCAGGCGCAAGACTCCTATATAACGCCGGCGGGCCTGGAGTTCTGCGGCGAGCAGGTCGGGCTGACCGGCGCCGAAGTGTCCGCCGTCGCAAGCTTTTACACGATGTATCGCCGCGGGCCCACCGGCGACTACCTGGTCGGCGTCTGCACCAACACACTGTGCGCCGTCATGGGCGGCGACGCGATATTCGACTCCCTCAAGGAGCATCTGGGCATCGGCAACGACGAGACCACCGACGACGGGTCGGTCACCCTGCAGCACATCGAGTGCAACGCGGCGTGCGACTACGCGCCGGTGGTGATGGTCAACTGGGAGTTCTTCGACAACCAGACGCCGGACTCGGCGCGCGAACTGGTCGACTCGCTGCGCGCCGGCAAGCCCGCCGCCCCCACCCGCGGCGCCCCGCTGTGCGTGTTCCGCGAGACGTCGCGCATCCTGGCCGGCCTGCCCGACGAACGCCCCGACGAGGGCCAGGGCGGCGCAGGCGCGGCGACATTGGCCGGGCTGAAGGTGGCCAGGGAACTCGGCATGGAGGCGCCGCCGGCCCCCGGGAAGGAAGACTGATGGCCGCTGCCGGCGCGCAGGCGACGCCGTTGACTCCGGTGATCAGCCGCTACTGGGACGATCCCGAGTCGTGGACCCTTCAGACCTACCGCCGCAACGACGGCTACCAGGCCATGCAGAAGGCGCTGGCGATGGATCCCGACGAGGTCATGGGGGCCGTCAAGGACTCCGGCCTGCGCGGCCGCGGCGGCGCGGGCTTCTCCACGGGGACGAAGTGGTCGTTCATTCCGCAGGGCGACAGCGGCCCGGCCGCCAAGCCGCACTACCTGGTGGTTAACGCCGACGAGTCGGAACCCGGTACGTGCAAAGACATTCCGCTGATGTTCGCGACGCCGCACCTGCTCGTCGAGGGCGTCATCATCGCCTCCTACGCGATCCGGGCCAGCCACGCGTTCATCTACGTGCGCGGGGAAGTGGTGCCGGTGCTGCGGCGGCTGCAAAACGCGGTGGCCGAGGCCTACGCCGCCGGCTACCTGGGCCGCGACATCAACGGCTCCGGCCTCGACCTGGAGCTGGTGGTGCACGCCGGTGCCGGCGCCTACATCTGCGGTGAGGAGACCGCGCTGCTGGACTCGCTGGAGGGCCGGCGTGGCCAGCCGCGGCTGCGCCCGCCCTTCCCCGCGGTGGCCGGCCTGTACGGATCGCCCACGGTGATCAACAACGTCGAGACCATCGCCAGCGTCCCGCCGATCATCCTCAACGGCGTCGAGTGGTTCCGCTCGATGGGCAGCGAGAAGTCGCCTGGCTTCACGCTGTATTCGCTGTCCGGGCACGTGGCCCGGCCCGGACAGTATGAGGCCCCGCTGGGAATCACGTTGCGCGAGTTGCTCGCCTACGCGGGCGGGGTGCGGGCCGGGCACCGGCTGAAGTTCTGGACCCCCGGCGGATCGTCGACGCCACTGCTCACCGACGAGCACCTCGACGTGCCGCTGGACTACGAGGGCGTGGGCGCCGCCGGTTCGATGCTGGGGACCAAGGCGCTCGAGATCTTCGACGAGACAACGTGTGTGGTGCGCGCGGTGCGCCGCTGGACCGAGTTCTACAAGCACGAATCGTGCGGGAAGTGCACGCCGTGTCGCGAGGGCACGTTCTGGCTGGACAAGATCTACGAGCGCCTCGAAACCGGCGGGGGGACCCTCGAGGACATCGACAAGCTGTCGGACATCTCCGACACCATCCTGGGAAAGTCGTTCTGCGCGTTGGGCGATGGCGCCGCCAGCCCGGTGATGTCGTCGATCAAGCTGTTCCGCGACGAGTACGTCGCCCACGTCGAGGGCGGTGGCTGCCCGTTCGACCCCCGGGATTCCATGCTGAGCGCGAACGGAAAGGCCTGACCCGCCGATGACGAGTGCGGCTAAAACCGAATCCGGCGACGGGGTGCGTCCGCCGGACATGGTGACATTAACCATCGACGGCGCCGAGATCAGCGTTCCCAAGGGAACTTTGGTGATTCGCGCGGCCGAGCTGATGGGCGTCCAGATCCCCCGGTTCTGCGACCACCCGCTGCTGGACCCGGTGGGGGCGTGCCGCCAGTGCCTGGTCGAGGTCGAGGGACAACGCAAGCCGATGGCGTCCTGCACGACGGTGGCCACCGACGACATGGTGGTGCGCACCCAGCTGACCTCCGAGGCCGCGGACAAGGCGCAACACGGCGTGATGGAGCTGTTGCTGATCAACCACCCGCTCGACTGCCCGATGTGCGACAAGGGCGGCGAATGCCCGCTGCAGAACCAGGCAATGTCCAACGGCCGCGCCGAATCCCGGTTCACCGACGTCAAGCGCACGTTCGCCAAGCCGATCAACATCTCCTCGCAGGTGCTGCTGGACCGCGAGCGCTGCATCCTGTGCGCCCGCTGCACGCGTTTCTCCGAGCAGATCGCCGGTGACCCCTTCATCGACATGCAGGAGCGCGGGGCCCTGCAGCAGGTCGGCATCTACGCCAATGAGCCGTTCGACTCGTACTTTTCGGGCAACGCGGTGCAGATCTGCCCGGTGGGGGCGCTGACCGGCACCGCGTACCGCTTCCGGGCCCGCCCGTTCGACCTGGTCTCCAGCCCGAGCGTGTGCGAACACTGCGCCTCGGGGTGCGCGCAACGCACCGACCACCGCCGCGGCAAGGTGCTGCGGCGGCTGGCCGGCGACGACCCCGAAGTCAACGAGGAGTGGAACTGCGACAAGGGCCGGTGGGCGTTCAACTACGCGACCCAGCCGGACGTCATCACCACTCCCCTGATCCGCGACGCCGACGGCACGCTGCAGCCGGCGTCGTGGTCGCACGCGATCGTGGCGGCGGCCGAGGGGCTCGAAGCGGCCCGCGGTCGCACCGGCGTGCTGGTCGGCGGCCGGGTGACCTGGGAAGACGCCTACGCCTACAGCAAGTTCGCCCGAATCACGTTGGACAGCAACGACATCGACTTCCGCGCCCGCCCGCACTCCGCCGAGGAGGCCGACTTCCTGGCCGCCCGCATCGCCGGCCGGCCGGTGACCGTGAGCTACTCGGACCTGGAGTCGGCGCCCGTGGTGGTGCTGGCGGGCTTCGAGCCGGAGGACGAGTCGCCCATCGTGTTCCTGCGGTTGCGCAAGGCCGCCCGCAAGCACGGGCTGCGCGTGTACGCGATCGCGCCGTTCGCGACCCGGGCGCTGACGAAGATGAAGGGCCGGTTGGTCAAGACCGTTCCCGGCGCCGAGGCCGCCGCGCTGGACGGGCTCGCCACCGGCGAAGCCGGCGAGCTGCTCTCGAAGCCGGGCGCCGTCATCATGGTCGGCGAGCGCCTGGCCACCGTGCCCGGCGGCCTGTCCGCCGCGGCGCGACTCGCCGAGGCCACCGGCGCCAAGCTGGCTTGGGTGCCGCGCCGCGCCGGTGAACGCGGCGCGCTGGAAGCCGGCGCGCTGCCCACGCTGCTGCCCGGCGGCCGCCCGGTCGCCGACGACGCCGCCCGCGCCCAGGTCGCCGCGGCGTGGAACGTCGACGAACTGCCTTCTGCCCCTGGGCGGGACGCCGACGGCATCCTGGCCGCCGCCGCCGACGGGTCCTTGGCGGCGCTGGTGGTCGGCGGCATCGAGCCCAACGACTTCCCCGATCCGGAGGCGGTGCTCGCCGCGCTGGACGCAGCCGGATTCATCGTCAGCCTGGAGTTGCGGCACAGCCCCGTCACCGAACGCGCCGACGTGGTGTTCCCGGTCGCGCCGACGACCCAGAAGTCCGGTGCCTTCGTCAACTGGGAAGGGCGCTACCGCGCGTTCGCGCCGGCGCTGCGCGGCACCAGCGGCGAGGCCGGCCAGTCGGACCACCGGGTGCTGGACACGCTGGCCGACGAGATGGGTGTCTACCTGGGAACGACCACCGTCGAGGCGGCCCGCGAAGAACTCGCCGCCCTCGGCACCTGGGACGGCGGCCACGTCGCCGACCCCCAGGTCGCGGCGTCGGAACCGGCCACTCCCGGGCAAGGGCAGGCCGTGCTGGCGGGATGGCGGTTGCTGCTCGACGAGGGCCGAATGCAGGACGGCGAACCGCATTTGGCCGGTACCGCCCGCAAGCCCGTCGTGCGGCTGTCGGCCGAAACCGCCGCCGAGATCGGCGCGGCCGACGGTGACAACGTCACGGTCAGCACGCCGCGTGGCTCGATCATGTTGCCGCTGGCCATCACCGACATGCCCGACCGGGTGGTGTGGCTTCCGCTGAACTCGCCGGGTTCGGCGGTGCACCGGAAGTTGGGCGTAACCGTCGGGAGCATCGTCGAGATCGGAGTGGGCACCGCCGGCGACGATGCACTGGGGGTCCCCCCAGCCGCGCAGCGGCGAGGGGGACGGAGCGATGAGGAGGAGCGGCGCAAATGACGGTTCCCTTGTCCGCCTTCGGACACGACCCGTGGTGGTTGGTGCTCGGCAAGGCGCTGGCCATCTTCGTCTTCCTCATGCTCAACGTGCTGGTCGCGATCCTGCTCGAACGCAAGATCCTCGGCTGGATGCAGCTGCGGCCCGGCCCCAACCGGGCGGGCCCCTGGGGCGCGCTGCAGAGCCTGGCCGACGGGATCAAGTTGGCGCTGAAGGAGAGCATCTCCCCCGGCGGCATCGACAAGTTCGTGTACTTTGCGGCGCCGGTCATTTCGACGATTCCGGCGTTCACCGCGTTCGCGTTCATCCCCTTTGGTCCGGTGGTGAGCGTGTTCGGCCACCGAACGCCGTTGCAGCTGACCGATCTTCCGGTCGCGGTGCTGTTCATCCTGGGCCTCTCGGCGATCGGGGTGTACGGCATCGTGTTGGGCGGCTGGGCGTCCGGGTCCACCTACCCGCTGCTGGGTGGGGTGCGGTCCACCGCGCAGGTCATCTCCTACGAGGTGGCGATGGGCTTGTCGTTCGCGGCGGTGTTCCTCTACGCCGGCTCCATGTCTACGTCGCAGATCGTCGGCGCACAGGACCGGGTGTGGTACGTCTTCCTGCTGTTGCCGTCCTTCGTGATCTACCTCATCTCGATGGTTGGTGAAACCAACAGGGCGCCATTCGACTTGCCCGAGGCTGAGGGTGAGCTGGTCGCCGGATTCCACACCGAGTACTCGTCGCTGAAGTTCGCGATGTTCATGCTCGCCGAGTACGTCAACATGATGACGGTCTCGTCGCTCGCCACCGCCATGTTCTTCGGTGGCTGGCACGCGCCGTGGCCGCTGAACATGTGGGCGGGCGCCAACACCGGCTGGTGGCCGGTGCTCTGGTTCACCGCCAAGATGTGGACCTTCCTGTTCATCTACTTCTGGCTGCGGGCCAGCCTGCCGCGGCTGCGCTACGACCAGTTCATGGCGCTGGGCTGGAAGCTGCTGATCCCGGCCTCGCTGGTGTGGGTGCTGATCGCCGCGGTGATCCGCACCGCGCGCAACCAGGGCTACGCGCATTGGACCCCGATCCTGGTGGTCAGCAGCCTGGTCTTCGCCGTGGCGCTGGTGCTGCTGTTGCGAAAACCGTTCAGCACGCCGACCATTCGCGCGATGGAACGCGAGCTGCGCCGCGAGGGCGGGGAAATCCCAGCCGCCCAGGCCACCGAGCCGGCCTTCCCAACACCGCCGCTGCCGGCGCAGAAAGTCGGCGCGAGCAAGGAGAAAGCACGTGCCTAAATTCTTCGACGCCGTCGCAGGTTTCGGCGTGACCCTGGGGTCGATGTTCAAGAAGAGGGTGACCGAGGAGTATCCGGAAAAGCCGGGCCCGGTGGCGCCGCGCTACCACGGGCGCCACCAACTCAACCGGTATCCCGACGGGCTGGAGAAGTGCATCGGCTGCGAGCTGTGCGCGTGGGCCTGCCCCGCCGATGCGATTTACGTCGAGGGCGCCGACAACACCGAGGAGCTGAGGTATTCGCCGGGCGAACGCTACGGTCGCGTCTACCAGATCAACTACCTGCGTTGCATCGGCTGCGGGCTGTGCATCGAGGCCTGCCCGACCAGGGCGCTGACGATGACCAACGACTACGAGATGGCCGACGACAACCGCGCCGACCTGATCTACGAGAAGGACCGGCTGCTCGCCCCTCTGCTCCCCGACATGACCCCGCCGCCGCACCCGAGGGCACCCGGCGCCACCGACAAGGACTACTACCAGGGCAACGTGACCGCTGAGGGATTGCGGGAGCGCGAGAACGCGGGAGACACCCGATGATCGCTGTGCTCGCCTCAACCCCGCTCGCCTCGGAGACCATCGTTCGCACCTCCACCGGCGAGGCGGTCACGTTCTGGGTGCTGGGCGCCGTGGCGCTGATCGGCGCGCTCGGGGTGGTGCTCGCCGTGAACGCCGTGTACTCGGCGATGTTCCTGGCGATGACCATGATCATCCTGGCGGTGTTCTACATGATCCAGGACGCGCTGTTCTTGGGTGTCGTTCAAGTGGTCGTCTACACCGGTGCGGTGATGATGCTGTTCCTGTTCGTCCTGATGCTGATCGGTGTCGACTCCGCGGAATCGCTGAAGGAGACGCTGCGCGGCCAGCGCGTGGCCGCGGTGGTCACCGGCCTCGGGTTCGGGATCCTGCTGCTGGCCGGCATCGGCAACGTGGCGACCGGAGGGTTTCTCGGGCTGACCACCGCCAATTCCGGCGGCAACGTGGAAGGCCTGGCCGCGCTGATCTTTTCGCGCTACCTGTGGGCCTTCGAGCTGACCAGCGCCCTACTGATCACCGCGGCGGTCGGCGCGATGGTGCTGGCGCACCGGGAACGTTTCGAGCGGCGCAAGACCCAGCGCGAGCTTTCCGAAGAACGCTTCCGGGCCGGCGGGCGCCCCACCCCGCTGCCCAACCCGGGCGTCTACGCGCGCCAGAACGCGGTCGACGTCGCCGCGCTGCTGCCCGACGGCTCGTACTCGGAGTTGTCGGTGTCCCCCATCCTGCGGATCCGCGGCGCCGACGGCGGAGACGTCGCAGCGACGCGCTCCACCGAAGCCGTCAAGGGCGGTGCGTCGTGAATCCCGCCAACTACCTTTACCTTTCGGCGCTGCTGTTCACCATCGGGGCGTCGGGGGTGCTGTTGCGCCGCAACGCCATCGTGATGTTCATGTGCGTGGAGCTGATGCTCAACGCCGTCAACCTGGCGTTTGTCACGTTCGCGCGAATGCACGGCCACCTCGACGGACAGATGATCGCGTTCTTCACGATGGTGGTGGCCGCGTGCGAGGTCGTCGTCGGCCTGGCGATCATCATGACGATTTTCCGTGCCCGCAAATCCGCTTCCGTCGACGACGCGAACCTACTCAAAGGCTAAAAGAACGCCGAGATGACTGACTACACCTGGCTGCTGGTGGCGCTGCCGTTGGCGGGTGCCGCGATCTTGTTGTTCGGGGGCAGACTCACCGACGCGTGGGGCCACCTGCTGGGCTGCGCCACCGCGCTCGGGGCGTTCGGGGTTGGCGCCACGCTGCTCGCCGACATGCTCGGCCGCGGCGACGCCGATCGCACCATCCACCAGAAGCTGTTCACCTGGATCCCGGTCGGGCAGCTGCAGGTGGACTTCGGGCTGCAGCTCGACCAGTTGTCGATGTGCTTCGTGCTGCTGATCTCCGGGGTCGGATCGCTGATCCACATCTACTCGGTCGGCTACATGGCCGAAGACCCGGATCGCCGAAGGTTTTTCGGCTACCTCAACCTGTTCCTGGCCTCGATGCTGCTGCTGGTGGTCGCCGACAACTACCTGGTGCTCTACGTGGGCTGGGAGGGCGTCGGCCTGGCCTCCTACCTGCTCATCGGTTTCTGGTACCACAAGCCGTCGGCCGCCACCGCGGCCAAGAAGGCGTTCGTCATGAACCGGGTCGGTGACGCCGGTCTGGCGGTGGGAATGTTCTTGATGTTCGGCACCTTCGGCACGCTGTCGTACGCCGGGGTGTTCGCGGGCGCGCCTTCGGCTTCGAGCGGCGCGGTAACCGCGATGGGGTTGCTGTTGCTGCTGGGCGCCTGCGCCAAGTCCGCGCAGGTTCCGCTGCAGGCGTGGCTCGGCGACGCGATGGAAGGCCCGACGCCGGTGTCCGCCCTGATCCACGCGGCCACCATGGTGACCGCCGGCGTGTACCTGATCGTGCGGTCCAATCCGCTCTACAACCTTTCGCCCGGTGCGCAATTGGGCGTCGTCATCGTCGGCGCCGTCACCCTGCTGTTCGGGGCGTTCATCGGCTGCGCCAAGGACGACATCAAGCGAGCGCTGGCCGCATCGACGATGAGCCAGATCGGCTACATGGTGCTGGCCGCCGGCCTCGGCCCGGCCGGCTACGCCTTCGCGATCATGCACCTGCTCACCCACGGCTTCTTCAAGGCCGGCCTGTTCCTCGGGTCCGGGTCGATCATCCACGCGATGCACGAGGAACAGAACATGCGCCGCTACGGCGGCCTGCGCAAGGCGCTGCCGGTCACGTTCGCCACGTTCGGGCTGGGATATCTGGCGATCATCGGCGTGCCGCCGTTCGCAGGCTTCTTCTCCAAGGACAAGATCATCGAGGCGGCGCTGTCGACCGGGGACACCCGGGGCTACGTGCTGGGCGGGGCGGCGCTGCTCGGTGCCGGTGTCACCGCGTTCTACATGACCCGGGTCATGCTGATGACCTTCTTCGGTGAAAAGCGTTGGGCCCCCGGCACCCATCCACACGAGGCCCCCGCCGTCATGGCGTGGCCGATGATCCTGCTCGCCGTCGGCTCGGTGTTCTCCGGCTTCCTGTTCTGGTGGGGCGGCGCGCTGCAGCACTGGCTCGAGCCCGTCGTCGGCGTGCACGAAGAGGCCGCGCACGCCCTGCCGGCCTGGGTCACCACCGTCGTCGCGCTGGGTGTCGTCGCCGTCGGTATCGCGGTGGCCTACCGCATGTACGCCGCCGCGCCCGTTCCGCGGGTCGCCCCCGTGCGGGTCTCGCCGCTCACGACCGCCGCGCGCGCCGACCTCTACGGCGACGCGCTCAACGAGGAGGTGTTCATGCGCCCCGGCGCGCAGCTGACCGAGGCACTGGTCGAGGTCGACAACGCCGGCGTCGACGGCTCGGTCAACGCGCTGGCCGCGCTCGTGAGCCGAACGTCAAACGGCCTGCGGCGCTTCCAAACCGGCTTCGCCCGCAACTACGCATTGTCGATGCTCGCGGGCGCCGTGCTGGTGGCCGCACTGATCCTGGCGGTGAGGGTGTGGTGAGTAACGTGCCGTGGCTGAGCGTCCTGTGGCTGTTGCCGCTGGCGGGCTCCCTGCTGATCATCCTGCTGCCCCCTGGGCTGCGGCAGCTCGCCAAGTGGACCGGCCTGGCCGTCGGGGTGGCGACGCTGGCGGTGGCGATCGTCATCACCGTCGGCTTCAAGACCGGCGGCCCCACCTATCAGTTCGTCGAAAGCCACAGGTGGATACCGGCGTTCGGCGCCGGGTACTCGCTCGGTGTGGACGGCATCGCGGTGGTGCTGGTGCTGCTGACCGCGGTGCTGATCCCGGTGCTGCAGGTGGCCGGGTGGAACGACGGCAACAAGGGCACCCAGGCGAATACCCGTAGCGTGCACGC
The DNA here is from genome assembly GCF_001672675.1 of Mycobacterium sp. E2327. Classification (NCBI taxonomy): domain Bacteria; kingdom Bacillati; phylum Actinomycetota; class Actinomycetes; order Mycobacteriales; family Mycobacteriaceae; genus Mycobacterium; species Mycobacterium sp. E2327. The sequence goes on along the minus strand of NZ_LZKE01000055.1, from coordinate 17,824 downwards.
CTACGTCGCGCTCACGCTTGCCATCGAGGCGATGGTGCTGATCTCGGTGGTCGCGCTGGACGTGCTGCTGTTCTACGTCTTCTTCGAGGCCATGCTGGTGCCGATGTACTTCCTGATCGGCGGCTTCGGGCAGGGTTCCGGCCGGTCACGCGCGGCGGTGAAGTTCTTGCTGTACAACCTGTTCGGTGGCCTGATCATGCTGGCGGCGGTCATCGGGCTGTACGTGGTCACCGCGCAGCACGGCTCGGGCACCTTCGACTTCCGTGACATCGTGGCCGGCGTCGCATCGGGCCGCTACGGCGCCGACCCGGCGGTGTTCAAGGCGCTATTCCTGGGCTTCATGTTCGCGTTCGCGATCAAGGCCCCGCTGTGGCCGCTGCACCGCTGGCTGCCCGATGCCTGCGTCGAGGCCACCCCCGCGACGGCGGTGCTGATTACGGCCGTGATGGACAAGGTCGGCACCTTCGGCATGCTGCGCTACTGCCTGCAGCTCTTCCCCGACGCCTCAACGTATTTCCGTCCGGCGATCGTGACGCTGGCGATCATCGGCGTGATCTACGGCGCAATCGTGGCGATCGGCCAGACCGACATGATGCGGCTGATCGCCTACACGTCGATCTCGCACTTCGGGTTCATCATCGCCGGCATCTTCGTCATGACCAGCCAGGGGCAGAGCGGGTCGACGCTCTACATGCTCAACCACGGCATCTCCACCGCCGCGGTGTTCCTGATCGCGGGATTCCTGGTGACGCGGCGCGGCAGCCGGGCGATCGCCGACTACGGCGGCGTACAGAAGGTCGCACCGATCCTGGCCGGCACGTTCCTCGTCTCGGCCATGGCTACCCTGTCGCTGCCCGGGCTGGCGCCGTTCGTCAGCGAATTCCTCGTCCTGCTGGGCACTTTCAACCGGTACTGGGTGGCCGGCGCCTTCGGGGTAACCGCCCTGGTGCTCGCGGCCATCTACATGCTGTGGCTCTACCAGCGGGTGATGACGGGACCGGTGGCCGAGGGCAACGACCGGATCACCGACCTGCGGGCGCGCGAATTGGTCGTCGTGGCACCGTTGCTCGCGCTGCTGTTCGTGCTGGGCGTCTATCCCAAGCCGGTGCTCGACATCATCAACCCCGCCGTCGAGAACACCATGACCACCATCGGCCAACATGACCCAGCGCCGAGCGTGCCGCCCCGGACTGCCGAAGGACCGCACCGATGACCCTGCCCACCCCAAGCTTCGAGTACTTCCTGCTGTGCCCGATGCTCATCGTCTTTTCCGTCGCGGTCGTCGGCATCCTGGTCGAGGCCTTCCTGCCCAGGCGGATTCGCTACGCCGCCCAGATGACGCTGGCCCTCGGCGGCCTGCTCGCGGCGCTTTTCGCCGACATCGAAGTCGCCGAGTCGATTCCCGCGTCCGGTCGCACCGCCGTGCTGGGCGCGGTGGCCATCGACCGGCCGACGCTGTACCTGCAGGGCACGGTGCTGCTGGTCGCGGTGCTGGCGGTCATCTTCATCGGCGAGCGGACCCAAGCCAAGGCGGACGCCAAGGTCGCCGCGAAGGTAGGTTCGGGCGGGCTGGATTCCTTTACGCCGCAGGCGTCCGCGGTTCCCGGCGGTGAGGCCGAGCGCGAGGCCGAGCGGGCCGGGGCCGCGCAGACCGAGCTTTTCCCGCTGGTGATGCTGTCGGTCGGCGGCATGATGGTGTTCCCCGCGTCCAACGACCTGTTGACGATGTTCGTCGCGCTGGAAGTCTTGTCGCTGCCCCTGTACCTGATGTGCGGGCTGGCCCGGCATCGCCGCCTGCTGTCCCAGGAAGCGTCGATGAAGTACTTCCTGCTGGGCGCGTTCTCCTCGGCGTTCTTCCTCTACGGCGTCGCGCTGCTCTACGGCGCGACGGGCACGCTGCTGCTGCCCGGGATCCGGGATGCCCTTGCCGCCCATGGCGATAGCTCGATGGCGCTGATCGGCGTCGCGCTGCTGTCCGTCGGCCTGCTGTTCAAGGTGGGCGCGGTCCCGTTCCACTCCTGGATTCCCGACGTCTACCAGGGCGCGCCCACCCCGATCACGGGATTCATGGCGGCGGCCACCAAGGTGGCGGCGTTCGGCGCGCTGCTGCGCGTGGTCTACGTCGCGCTGCCCCCGCTGCACCACGAGTGGCGCCCGGTGCTGTGGGCGATTGCGATCCTGACCATGGCCGTGGGCACCGTGACGGCGGTGAACCAGACCGACGTCAAGCGGATGCTGGCCTATTCCTCGGTCGCGCATGTGGGCTTCATTCTCACCGGCGTGATCGCCGACAACACCGCCGGCCTGTCCGCCACGCTGTTCTATCTGGTCGCCTACAGCTTCAGCACCGTGGGCGCGTTCGCCATCGTGAGCCTGATCCGCAACGCCGACGGCGTCGAAGACGCGCAGATCTCACACTGGGCCGGGCTCGGACAGCGCTCCCCCATTGTGGGCGTGATGTTTTCGATGTTCCTGTTGGCCTTCGCCGGCATCCCGTTGACGAGCGGATTCGTCAGCAAGCTCGCGGTGTTCAAGGCCGCCGCCCAGGGCGGCGCGGTGCCGCTGGTCATCATCGGCGTCATCGCCAGCGGTGTGGCCGCGTACTTCTACGTGCGCGTCATCGTGTCGATGTTCTTCACCGAAGCGACCGACGACACCCCGCACGTGGTGGAGCCCGGCATCCTGAGCAAGATCGCGATCGCGGTATGCGCCGCCGTCACAGTGATTTTGGGGATCTTCCCGCAACAGCTGCTGGATCTGGCCGACCAGGCGGCCCAGCTGCTGCACTAGAAATCCCCCGCGTCAGCTCACGAACGGGCGGGTCGCCAGCACGTAGATCGCCAGCACCCCCACCGGCGCGGCCAGCGGCACCCACGGCAGCTGCAGCGGGAAGGCCGTCGCGACCAGGCCCGCGAACATAAAGCCCACGGCCGCAACGGCGGTCGGCCAGCTCCACATGACGCCGCCGGCCGCCCCGACCGCGTGCCGGCACACCAGATAGGCGACCGCGCACAGCCCGGACCAGGCGGCGAAGACGAGCGAGGGGTCCGAGGCGAGGATGGTCGCCACCGACAACAGCACGGCGACCGTCGCCGCCGGGCGGAAAACCACGGAGACAGCCACCGCGACGGCGGCCGCCACGCCCGCGACGACCGCCGGCCCGTGCGACCCGAAGGCCGCCAGCCCCACCATGAGTGAACCGAAAACCGTTGAGATGCCCAGTGTTGCGGGACGCGCGATCGAGCTCATGCCCGCAGCCGTCCCCGGACGCGATGACGGCGGTCGGGCAGGACGGCCATCGACTGATCAAGCGTGCTGTCCCCTCGCCACGCCACGATGTCGACGCCGACCGTCGCCATGTCGCGATACATGGCCGAGCGCTGCAGCGCCCACATCCGGTCGATCAGCGGATCCTGCTGGCTTTCGAAGGGCGAGCTGTCGAGGATGTCGACGGCGATCACGACGTGGCCCCGCTTGCGCAGGTCGATCAGGGCCAGCGCGAATTCCGTGTCGAGCAGCGTGGAGAACGCGATGACGATCGCACCCACGGGAACCGCGGCGCGCGGCGCCAGTGTGCCGGTGGTGTTTTCGAATCGGTCGCCGGCGCCCAGGACGGTGTCGAGCACCCGGTAGAACTGGCGCTGTCCGATGTCGGCGCCCAGCCAGCGCGGGCGGTTGCCGCCCAGGGCGACGATCCCGGCGCGATCGCCGTGCCGCAGCGCGGTCTGCACCACCTGCGCGGCGCCGCGCACGACGCGTTCGGTGGCTTCGGTTGCCGGGCCCGCGGGTTGGCGATACGTGTCGATCAGCACCACCACGTCCGCGGCGCGGTCGGTCAATCGCTGTGTCACGTGCAGCTGGCGCCGGCGCGCGCTCACCGGCCAGTTCACCGCCCGCAGCTGGTCACCGGGCACGTAGGGGCGGATGTCGGCGTACTCGACGCCCGGGCCGATGTGGCGGGTCAGGTGGGCACCCAGCCGGTCGAGCAACTCGATCTGCGGGATCGGTGTCGACTGCGGGGGCGTCAGCGGGAACACGATCACGTCGGCGGCGTCGACGGTGCCCGTCCCCGTCAGCAACCCGCCCCGCGCCAGCACCTCGACCCGGGCCCGCACGGGATAACGGCCCCAGCGCTGTGCCGTTGCCGCAACGGTTTTCGCGTGCCGGGAATCGGCGTCGAGCGCTTCGAGCTGCATGCCCGCGACGGGCGGCACCGTCAGCTCCACCGCCGCGGGCCCGGTGCCGCCGTCCGTGCCGTCGCCCCGGGTCAGCCAGACGCGCACCCGCGCCTGTTCATTTTCAAAGCATCGCTGCGAATCGGGTGCTCCGTGTACGCGGATCTTCGGCACCGCGGGTTGCCAGCTGATCGAACACAGCACACCCAGTAGCGGCGCGGCGAACGCGAGCAGCTGCCAGCGCGCGCCGATCACCGCGGCGGCCAGCGCGACCCCGGCGCAGGTTGCGATCGAGAGGGTCAATGGCGATGCGCGCCAACGGAACTCGACCTCGGTGCCCATCGGGGTCAACCGTGTCCCCCGCTCGTTCGGGGCACCGGCAAGCGTCGCAGCAATTCCCCGACCACGTCGGCCCCCTGGATCTTGCGGACCCACATCTCCGGCCGCAGGGTGATGCGATGCGCGACGGCCGCGACGGCGAGCGCCTTGACGTCCTCGGGAATCACATAGTCGCGGCCGAGCAACAACGCCCGCGCGCGGGCGAGTTGAACCAGGTCGAGTTCGGCGCGCGGGCTGGCGCCCACGGCGACCTGCGGGTGGTGCCGGGTGGCGGTGGCCAGCGACACCACGTAGTGCAGGACATCCTCGTGCACGGTCACCTGCTCGACCGATTCGCGCATCGCCAGCAGGTCGTGCCCGTCCACCACCTGGTTGACCGTCGGCTCGGCCGAGCCGCGTTCGAGGCGGCGGCGCAGCATCGAGGTCTCGTCGCGCTCGGAGAGGTATCGCAGTTCCAGCCGGATCGCGAACCGGTCCAGCTGCGCCTCGGGCAACGGATACGTGCCCTCGTACTCGATCGGGTTGTCGGTCGCCAGGACGATGAACGGCGTTGGCAGCTTGTGGGTTTCGCCGTCGATGCTCACCTGGCCTTCGGCCATCGCCTCGAGCAGGGCCGCCTGCGTCTTCGGCGGCGTGCGGTTGATCTCGTCGGCGAGCAACAGGTTGGTGAAGATGGGTCCGGACCGGAACGCGAAGTTGCCGGACTGCATGTCGTAGATCGTCGAGCCGAGCAGGTCCGCGGGCAGCAGGTCCGGGGTGAACTGCACCCGGGTGAATCGAAGCCCCAGCGCGGCGGCGAACGACCGCGCGATCAGCGTCTTGCCGAGGCCGGGCAGGTCCTCGATGAGGACGTGGCCGCGCGCCAGCACCGCGGTCAGGATGAGCGTCAGCGCCGAGCGCTTCCCCACCACCACCCGTTCGATTTCGTCGAGGACAGCCTCGCAGCGTGCGGTGGTGGTCGCGACCGGCAGCGTCATATTTGCTCCAACTTTCGCAGAATCTCCTCCAGCACCCCGCGGCCGGGCCCGGGTTCGCGGTCGCCGGTGCGCGTGACGTTGTTCGGATTGACCCATTCCCACAGTTCCGGGCCGAAAAGCATTCGGCCGCTGGCGTGATACGCGCCTGCGTCCTTGGATTGCTTATGCCCTGTGGTCATCTCGTAACGCCGGGCGAGCATGGGGCGCAGATGCCGGTCCCAATCCGCCCGGGTGGAGTCCGACCGCCGGATCGTCGTCTCGGTGGTGGAAAGCCAGCGGCGCAACGAATCCCCCAGTTCGTCGTAGTCCGGCTCGGCCGCCGGTTCGTTGCCGCGCCCCACGTAACGGCGAACGTTGAGCAACACCAGGGCCAGACCGACACCGGACGCGGCCAACAGGAAGCGGCGGCCGTGCAGCGTCAACGCCAGCAGCTCGATCCCCACCACGAGGCAAACACCCAGGGCGATAAGCCTTTTCATACGGGGCTCCGCAATTCGGCCAGGACCAGCCGCAGCACGTCGACCGCCACCTCGCGATGCCCCTCGTTCATCACGTGCGGGGAAAACCGCGCCTCTTCGAACAGGTTGACCAGCCGCTCCGCGTTCTCGGCGTGCAGCGCATGATGTTCGACGGCCCGGACCAAGACCTCGGTCGGCGTATCGAAGTCCTGCGGGGCGGCGCCGGGCACGCGGGCGAGCTCGCGTTCCATCGCGGCGTAGCAGGCGATGATCGCCTCACGGGGTTCGCGGTTGAGGTCGCCGATTTCGGCCAGGCCGACTTCGGCCGCGCGGGCCAGCGACTCCGACGGCGGCTCCGGCGCCGGCGATTCGATGCGATCGTCGGCCACGACCGGCCTGGGGACCGGCCCGGGCGCGCGCCACCGCCGCCGCGCCATGATCAGCGTCCCGGCGACGATCACCAGCATCATCGGGATCGTGCCGGCCAGCAGAACACCGAACATGTCCCCCGAACCGTTGCCTGGGCGCGGCTGGTTCGCCGAGCCGTTGGGGGGGCTCGATGTCCGTGCGGCGGGGACTTGGGCGGGGGCGGAGGGATTGGCGTGGTGCGGCACCAGGTAGCGGACCAGCAGCGTCACGATCAGCAGCCAGGCCACGATCAACAGCAGTCCGATCAGCAGCACGCGCCAGCTCGGCCTGCCCTTACCGATGCCGAGCAGGTCGGACAGGTCCGCCTGGGCGGGTGCCGGCGCCCGCGGATCCCGCAGCCGCGCGATGACCGCGATCGCCAGCAGCGCGAGCGCCCCACTCAGGGCCGCGATGACGAAAAGCAGGGCCGCCCGGCCGCCGCCCGGCTCGCTATGAGCCGCATGGCCTTGGGCCGGGAAGTACCCGCGCAGCGCGGCGGCGGCAAAGATCAACAGGACGATCAGCGCAACCACGCGCCCCGTCGGCTTGTCCATACCGGGCTTCATAACGGGCAAAGGGCACCACCCGACCGGTTGCATACGCGGTTGCGGCTCTGTCTTGGTTCATACTGGCACGTCAAGCGGCCATCCCGCCAGGAAGGACGCCGGCGCCGACGCGCGCCCCCGACCGCGGTTGCGGCTTTGTCCACAGGCCAGGACCGCCGCCGCTCACGGTGTGCAACTTCAACGGATTGTGGCGTACGTCACACTCTTGCTACCGCCGGTACAACCCGCGTACTCGGTGCGACTATTGGACGCACGTCGACCAAGCCCCCAATCTTTGATTGGCTGAGAACCCGTGGCAGCGATTAAGGAGGGACCCGCCGTTGACCGCCGTATACAACGCGACAGCGGCTGAACCACCGACTGAGACCGAAGGCGACGCAGTCGCCTGTATCGACGCCGACGCCGGCATCACGACAAACGGCCAGCCTGCCCCCAGTCAGGCGGTGGAGACGCCTGACCAACCTGACGACGGCCGAGCGGTCCCGGAGGCCGCCATCGCGGCGCCTACGGGCCGGCGGACCGTCACGGCACTGGGCAAACCCTTCCGATACGTCCTGCGTCAGCTCGATTCCTCGATGCAGACGCTGGGCCGCTTCTTCGACCTGGCCGCCCAGTCCTTCAGGTACCTGCTCATGGATTTGGTCCGGTTGCGCCACCCCTGGCGGGACACCATCAACCAGGCCTGGTTCATCATCAGCGTCACCGCGATACCCGCGTTGCTGGTGTCCATCCCGTTCGGGGTCATCGTGGCGGTGCAGGTGGGCAACTTCGTCCAGCAGGTCGGAGCCTCGTCGGTGTCGGGGGCGGCCGGCGGCCTCGGGGTGATCCGGCAGGGTGCGCCGGTCGTCGCGGCGCTGCTGCTGGGCGGCGCGGCCGGTTCGGCGGTGGCAACCGATCTCGGCGCCCGCACCATTCGCGAGGAGGTCGACGCGCTGCGCGTGATGGGCATCAACCCGGTGCAGCGGCTGGTCACCCCCCGGCTGGCCGCGATCGTCATCGTGGCGCCGGTGCTGTGCTCCTTCATCATCTTCATGGGGCTGGCGGCGGGCTACGCGATCAACGTCGGCTTTCAGTCCGGCACCCCGGGGAGCTACATCGCGTCGTTCGCGTCCTTCGCCAGCGTCAACGACGTCGTGGTGGCCGTCCTCAAGACCTGGCTGTTCGGCGTGATCGTGATCCTGGTGGCCTGCCAGCGCGGGCTGGAGACCAAGGGCGGCGCCCGGGGCGTGGCCGATGCGGTCAACGCCTCGGTGGTCATCGGCATCGTCTCCGTGTTCGTTATCAACCTGGTGATCACGCAGGGGCTGTCGATGTCCATGCCGCTGCGAGTGGGCTGACGGCCGCCGATGACAGAGCCGGCTCGATATGTACCCACGCCGCTGCGGGCCCCGCGATGGTTCGCGCGCCGCGGCGATTCGCTCGTCCAGCGCCTCGGCCATCAGGTCACCTTCGGCGCCCAGGTGCTCGGCGCGATTCCGCACACGCTGAAGCGCTACCGGCACCAGACCGGCGTCCTGCTCGTCGACATGATCTGGGGAAACGGGTCGCTGATCGTCGGCGGCGGCACCATCGGCGTGCTGGTGTTCATGGGCGCGGCGGTCGGCGGTTCGGTCGGAGTCGAAGGGTACGGGGCCCTCGACATGGTCGGGATGGGCCCGCTGACCGGCTTCGTCTCCGCGTACGCGAACACCCGCGAGATGGCGCCGATGATCGCGGGGATCGGCTTCGCGGCCCAGGCCGGGTGCCGCATGACGGCGGAGATCGGCGCCATGCGGATCTCGGAGGAGATCGACGCGCTGGAAGCCCTTGGCATTCAGTCGGTCCCGTTCGTGGTCACCACCCGGGTGATCGCGGGCATGATCACCATCGTCCCGCTGTACGTGGTGACGCTCGCGTTGAGCTACGCCTCGTGCGCAATGGTGGTCAACGTGCTGCACGGGCAGTCGTCGGGCACCTATTACCACTACTTCGACTCGTTCATCCAGCCGACCGACGTGGTGTTCTCGGTGCTCAAGGCCGCCATCTTCGTGACGCTGATCATCGCCATCCACTGCTATCAGGGCTACTACGCCAGCGGTGGTCCCGAAGGTGTCGGGCGGGCCTCGGGCCGGGCCATCCGGGCCAGCATCGTCACGGTGGTCGCCGCGGACATGGTGCTGACGCTGTTGTTCTGGGGCAACAGCCCCGGCATTCGGATTTCGGGGTAGCCCATGGCGACATTGCCGGGTGCGGATCAGGGAGCGCGGGCGCCGAGCTCGCGCTCGTTGCGGATCCGTGGACTGATCTCCGCGATAGCGCTGGCGATCGCGGGCACCGCGCTGTATCAGCTGGGCACCGGCGGCTACGCCGACACGTTCACGCTGACGGTGGTGGCCGATTCGATCGGTGAGGGCCTGACGCCGGGCGCGGAGGTCAAGTTCCGCGGCCTGACGATCGGATCGGTGAAGACGCTGCAATCGGTCGGATACAACAGGCAGAAGATCACGGTGGAACTCGAGCCGCGGCAAGCGAGGGCACTGGCTGCCGACACGACGGCGAATTTCATGTCGTCGAACACTTTTGGCCTCGCGGCGGTCGAACTGGTCAGCAGCGGCGCCGGCCCCCGGCTGCGGCCGAACCAGACGCTGTTGATCGGCGCCAACGCGCGGTCGGCCTCTATCACCGGGCTGCTGCGTCAGGGCCAAAAACTCGGCCGGATCGCGGACTCTCCCGATGTCGACCACATCATCGAGGTGGTGCGCCGGCACGCCGAGCTGACCGAGCCGGTCACCCGGTCATACTTCGATCTGGTCAAGATGCTCGTCGACTCCCAGAAAGTGCCGTTCTCGCAATCGCTTTCGGTGTTCGCCTCGGTGGTCAACGGCGCCAGCGACTCCATCCCCCTCATCGGCCTGGCCTACGACCTGCTCAACGGGATGGAGTTCCTGGCGCACCCCGACGGGGTCGACCGCATGAACGTGATCCTGGACCAGACCGCAAAGCTCCTCTTCACCAGCGACAAGATGATCGTGAAGAACTTCTCGTGGCTGGCCCCGTTCATGCGCGCGACGAGCGACGTCTTGCTGCCGCTCTCGTACATGCAGGGCAGCATGGCGCCGGTCTATGACCGGCTTTCGGGTCTGCTGGACCGCACCAGCGCGGCGTTCCCCATCATCGACGGCAAGGTCCGCATGCAGATCGAGGTCACCCTCGACACGATGCCGGGGCTGGCGGCGGCCCTGCCCTCCCAACCCCCCGCGCCGCCGCAGCGGGGTGGCCGATGAGAAGTGTCACCAAATCGGTGGTGTGGCTGACCATCTTCACCGCGGTCGCGGTGGTGTGCACGCTGATCGTGTTGACCGCCTTGCGTTCCCCGGTCACCGGGGCGGTCTCCCGCTACACCGCCGCGTTCTCCGACGTGTCGGGGCTCTACGTCGGCGACGACGTCCGCATTTCCGGTGTGCAGGTCGGCAAGGTGGAAACCATCCGGCTCGACGGGCGGATCGCCAAGGTCGATTTCACCGCGCAAAACGATCACCCGGTGTACGCCAACACCGTCGCCGCGGTGCGCTATCAAACCCTGCTCGGTCAGCGCTACGTCGAACTCGTCCAGCCGGCCAAGCCGGACCAACGGCTGCCGGCGGGCGGCACAATCGCGCTGGCGCAGACGATCCCGTCGTTCGACGTGGCCAAGCTGTTCAACGGGTTTCGGCCGATCTTCCAAACCCTCGACCCCGCCCAGTTCAACCAGTTGGGCGAGAACCTGCTGCGGCTGATCCAGGGCGACGAAAACGGCATCGGCCCGTTCCTGCATGACCTCGACGTCATTTCCAAGCTGGCCGTGGACCGGCAGGCGGTCATCGCCGGCGTGCTGCGCAACCTCAGCGCGATCTCGGCGGACCTGGGCGGCAAATCGCAACAACTTTTCCACCTCATCGCCACGCTCAACGACGTGGTGACGAAGTTCGCCTCCAAGGGCGAGGAGTTCAGTCAGGCGATGGAAGCCGGTCTGCCCGTCCTGCGGAACACCACCCATTTCCTGCAGTACTTCGAGCGCATCTTCGACGGGACGACGGTCCCGCTGTACGACCTGTTCAGCCGGATGTGGCCGCAGACCGCGACGATCATCGCGGGCCTGTCGCTGGCGCCGTCGCTGATCCAGGGCATGCGGGACTGGCTGGCCGACGAAAAGCCCGCCACGCCAACGTTTAACTGCTCGCACGGCGAAGTGACGCTGCCCGGGATCGGTCAGGTGTCGTTCGCGCAACAGAACTTGGTGGTGTGCCGGTAATGGTGTTCGGCGACAAGGGGACGGGACGGCGGCGCCCCGTGCTCGACGAGCGTGCGGCCGCCGTCCGCAATCGCCGCAACGGCATCATCGGCGTCGTCGTCATCGTTGCGGCGCTGGCCGCGACCGCGATGGCATACCTGAATCCCACCGGCCAGACCGGCTACACCGCGCACCTGCCCAACTCCGGCGGCGTGCGCGCCGGCGACCAGGTTCGGATCGCCGGCATCCCGGTCGGGAAGGTGACCGGCGTCCGGCTCGCCGGCGCCGTCGTCGAGATGAAGTTCGACATCAAGCAATCGGTGGTGGTCGGTTCGGAATCCACCCTGGACATCAAGCTGCTGACCCCGTTGGGCGGCCATTATGTGGCGCTCGACCCGAAGGGCGGTTTGCCGCTGGGCCGCAAGGTGATTCCGCCGCAACGCGTCACGCTGCCGTTCGAGGCCAACGACATCATCCAGGCGGCGACGCCCCTGATCAAGCAAGTCGACGGCCAGGTCATCCACGACACCTTCACCGAGGTGGCCAACGCCGCCAACAGGTATCCCGACGCGGTGCGCGACCTGCTCCGGTCGGCCAACGCGCTGACAGCGTCGTTGAGCAAGACGACGGCCGACTTCCATCGCGGCCTGGACTTCGTCAACAACGGCCTGCGCGCCACGGTCGCCGAGCGTAAGCAGCTCATCACGCTGTTCGAGCAGCTCGACATCCTCGGCCAGGCCTACACCTCGAGGTCGGTCGACATCATCGAATTCTTCGGCCTGTTGTCCGAATTGGCTCGCATCATGGACCGCATCACGGTGTTTTGGGGCCGGGAGGTCGCGCCGGTCGTCAACGGGCTCGACGACATCAGCGAGACGCTGGGCGCGCACCCCGAGCGCATCGGCGAGGCGCTCGAGAACCTGGGTCAGACCCTCAACATCGTGGGGCCGATGCTCAGCGGGAACGGGGTCGTCTTCGACAAACACAACCGGCTGGTGCCCGGGCAGGACCTGTGCCTACCCAACATCATGAGGAACTGTTGAGGTGGCCCGCTTTTCGGCGCTCGGCTCGCGGCTGCGGTCCCCACTGGGGATCGCAGCGGTGCTGGCCGTCGTCGCGGCGGTCGCGGCGGCGGCGGTCATCGGCGCCAGGCTCCTCGCGCCGGGCCACAGCCGGGCGATGTGCGCCGAATTCACCGACGCGGTAGGGCTGTACCCGGGCAACAAGGTGGCGCTGCTGGGTATCGAGGTCGGCTCGACGACCGCGATCGTCAACAAGGCCGACCACGTCGAGGTCGACTTCACAGTCCCCACCGACCTCGATCTGCCGGCCGACGTCGGTGCGGTCACCTACTCGCAATCGATTGTCACCGACCGCCATATCGAACTGACCAAGCCCTACACCGGGGGCCCGAAATTCACCGGCCCGGGCTGCATCAAGCTGAAGTCCACCAAAACGCCGATCAGTGTCAGCGAAACCTTCTCCGCCGTAGGCAAGCTCGCCGACACCATCATGGGTCCCCAACCCGGCCAGGACCCGTCGAAGTCGCCGGGTGTACAGGCCATCAACGACAGCCTGCGGGCGTTCAGCCGCTCGCTGGACGGCACCGGCCCCAAGCTCAACCAGACGCTCGGCAACCTGGTCACGATGCTGGCCGACCCGTACAAGGCCGACGCCGACTACCGGCAGCTGTTCGAGAACAGCGAGATCCTCACCTCCGACTTTCTCCAGAACTGGGACAGCTTCGCCTCGTTCGTCCGAATGCTGCCGACCACCACCGAGTTGATCGAGGGCCTCTCGGACAACTTCGGCGCGGCCCTGAGCCACATGTCGCACCTGCTGCCGATCCTGGTCGAGGCGCTGGACCGGTGGGGGCCGCGGCTCTATCAAAAGCTGGACAAGGCGATCACCTGGCTGCGGGACATGCTGAACCGGCACACCCCCGCCATCCTCGCGATGATCAACTCGTGGCCGCAGTTCAGCCACTGGATCAGCGACATCTACGAGCCGGCGTGGGGAACCCACAACGTCACGTATATCCCACCGCAGGTGGCGATTTCGCCGACGCAGGCCGGCGCCATCTGCGACGGGCTGCGGAAACGCAATGTCCCCGGTGCCGCGGCGGCGTGTGCGTCGGGCACCGCGTCGGATCCGGTCACCCTCGGCCTGACCGATCTCATCCTGGGGGCCGCGCTGTCATGAGCCGACGATCGATGCGCGTACTGGTGGCCCTGCTGACGATCGGCCTGACCGCGGCGTGTTCGCTGGATCCGACGCGGCTGCCGGTGCCGGGCGCCTACAGCCCCGAACATTCCTACCGGGTCAAGATCCAGTTTTCCAGCGTGCTCAACCTGCCCGCCCGCGCCAAGGTGGACTTCGGCGGGATCCAGATCGGTGTGCTCGACCACGTCCAGCTCGACGGCACCACGGCGGTCGCCTACGTCGATATCGCCGGCGACAGCAGGCTTCCCGCCAACACCCGTGCCGAACTGCGCCAGGCCACCCCGCTGGGGGACATCTACATCGCGTTGCTGCCGCCGGCGGATCGAGCCGAGGATCGATCCGGGGACCGCTCGGTGGCGCTGTTGCGCGACGGCGACACGATTCCGTTGCGCAACACCGCGCCGGCCGACAACGTCGAAGACGTGTTGCGCTCGGTGTCGAACCTGGTGGCCGGCGGCGCGATCGGCACGCTGCAAAGCACCGTGGTGAACCTCAACCACGCGTTCCCCAAGGATCCCGCCGAGCTGACGCGGGCCCAGCAGACCGTCGCCGGCGTCCTCAACGACCTGGCGGCCAACCAGGACACCATCGACGGAATCCTGTCCAGCATGGACAACATCACCACCAACGTGGCCGCCAACACCACGGTGTTCAACCGGCTCGTCACCGAAGGGCCGCCCAAGCTCCAAGGGCTGTCGGCAATCACCCTGGCCATCCTGAACGTCGTCGGGGACTCCAGGGAAATCGGCGACCTCGGCGGGCAGATCCTCAACCCGGTCGCCGGGGACATGATGCAAATGCTCTCCTACATCACGCCATTGGTGGGAACCGTGGCGACCCTCGACACCACTATTCCGGTGCTGGCCGACAAGCTGATCGCGTTCCTGCACTACAAGCTTCTCGGATTTTTCCGCAACGGCGGCCCGAAATACATTGTCTCCGAACTTCATCCACCCACCGGCCACGAGGGCGTCGATCCCGCCGACAAGGCTGATGCGGCGGTCTCGGCGATGCAGACGATGGGAATGCTGCCATGAAGTTCAATGCCGGCGTCACGCTGGCCATCCTGGCGGTGATGACGCTGCTCGGCGCGGCCTACATGTCGATCGGCGTGCTCGACATCGGCCCGACGAAACAGGTCACCCGACTCACCTTGCTGCTCAACACTTCCGGTGGTCTGATGCCCACATCGGAAGTCACGATGCGCGGCATCAAGGTCGGGCGGGTGACCGGCATCCAGACCACCGCGACCGGGCTGGCGGTCTCAATCGACCTCGACCGCGAACACCCGGTGCCAGCCGACAGCCCGATCAGCGTGGAAAACCTCTCCGCGGCCGGCGAGCAGTACATCGACTTCAAACCGAAACTCATTGCGCCGCCGTACTTCGCCGACGGCGCGGTGATCCCGCCGGACCGCGTCGCGCCGATGGTTACCGGCGCCGACTTGCTCACCAAGGTGAATGCCCTGGTCTCGGCGCTCAACCTCGACCAGGTACGCACCATCATCAGCAACGTCGCCGCCGCGTTCGCCGGCAACGACGCCACCCTCGATTCCCTTGCCACCACGGCGGGGTTGACGGCCAAGGTGATCCACGACGACAAGCAGTTGATGGCCACCCTGTTCGAGAACGTCTCGACGATGACCACCAACCTGGGTGACATCAACGCCGGCGAAGTGATCAGCGAGACGGGAAAACTGCTGCCGCGTTCGGTGCCGGCATTCCTGCGGATGGTCCACGAATTCGAAACCCTTTCGCACAGCGGAGTCGGCGTGGTGGGCCCGGACGACCCGGCGGGCATTCTCGTGGGCAAGATGAGCCAGTACATCGACATGCTGGCCGGTCCGCTGAGCACCTTCGCCACCGTGCTGGAACCCGCGCTCGCACCGCTGCACGACGTCAAGGTCGACGCCGGGCATTGGCTCGACTTCTGGGAATCGACCTTCAACGACACCGGCGGCATGCGGGTTCAACTGAACGTCCCGGCATGGCACCAATGATCAAGAAAGAACGGGCATGACCAATTCAACTGTCGACAAAGATGAAACCGTGGACGACACCGAGCCCACGGCGCCCGAAGACGGGGCAGAAGACACCGTAGAGGCCGACGCGGCCGACGAGGCCGACGAGCCGCCCCGACGATTCTCCAGGTTCCGGCCGAAGATCTCGAGGCGATGGGGGGCGGCCGTTGTCTCGGCGGCGGTGCTCGCCGGCGGGGTGTTCGGGTTCATCAAGTACCACCAGGTGACCGGCCAGCTCGCGCAGCTGCGTCAGCAGCAGGCCGACCGCGACGCCGCGGCACAGCTGGCCAAGGAGTATGCGCTGAAGTCGCTGACCTACAGCTTCGAAGACCCGGACGCCTTCTTCCGCTCGGTGGAAGACGGTGTGTCGCAACAACTTAAGGACAAATACGTCAACGCCTCCGACCTGCTGAAAAGCATCATGCTGCAGGCCCAGGTCACCTCCACCGGTGAGGTGCTGGCCACGGACCCGGTGGCCCAGCCGGGCGGGGTCTACCAGGTGGTGGTGTCGGCCCATCAGACCACCCGCAATCTGCAAAACCCGACGCCGAAGGTGTCGATCATCCTGCTGCAGGTCACGGTGAACAGGGTGGGCAATGCCTGGCAGGTCGCCGACATCGGCCCCAAGGCCGGCGCCCGCCCGCCGATCGAGCAGCAGCTCCCGGCGCCCGAGCCGCCTCCCCCGGCCGCTCCCGCTCCGGCGCCCAGTCCGGCTCCGGCCAAGCCGGCACCGAAACGGTAGGCGCGCACCCGTGCGGCGGCTGGCCCTGCTGGGCGCGATCGTGACGATGGCGACGGCGGGCACGGTGTGCCCGATCGCGTCGGCCGACACGTCGTTGCCTTCGTGCCCGCAGACGGCCGCGGTGATCGCGCCGAGCGCGGAGTCGCCACACACGGACTGCCGAATGCATTCCGGCGCGCTGGATTTCGCGGTCACCTACTGGACCGTGCCCGAGCTGCCCGGGCCCCGCGCGGTCAAGGTCGTCGTGACCGACGGGTCGGGCGAGGTGGTCCAGACGATCGACGAGCTGTTGGAGCCGTCCAGCCCGGGCGGCGTCGGGTTGGAGGACATCGACGGCGACGGGCGCGACGAGCTGATCATCCCGATCGCGCGACACCCGTTCAACGGCAGCCCGAATACCCGATTCACGGTGTGGCGGGCGCCGGGCGACCGGCTGCATTTCGAACGCACCCAGATGGTCGCGCAGGCCGCGTATCCCAGCGGTGACGGCTACCTGGTCACCAACGCGGGGGCGCTGGACAGCCGAGACCTGACCTTCTATCTGCCCACGGGAGCCGGCTACACGCTGGTCGTCGTGTTGACCATCGAGGCCGAGCAGGTCGACCCCGACACGCACCGGGTCCTGACCGTCATCTGCCGCGCCCACCAGGAAGACGGCCTCCATGCGGTCGACATGAGCCTGCGCCAGGCGGAGGAATCTTTCTGCGCGTCGCCGGCCGCCATGGCCATCTGGCCGGGCGCCGAGCGCCTTGACATCCGGCGCTGGCGCCGCGGGCAGCAATAACGCTCCGGCGTATTCAAGGGGCGCACGCCGCGCGGGACGCGACCAGTTGCTGTCGCGCCTGGACGAGATCGCCGGCGAGTAGTTCCGGGCTCGCCGGTCGATAGGGGTCGCTGGTGTCGATCTGCGCAGCCAGCATGTCCGATCGAAGCCGCAGGTCGACCGCAGCCGGACCGCGCAAGCCGTTCAGTGGTGACAGGGCGTTTCTGATCTGGCCCGCCACGTAGGGCGGTGTCCCGGAAGGGCTTACGAGGTCGAGGACGTTCTCGAGCCGGTCGGCCACCGGTAGGACAATGCTGCATTCCCAGTCACCGGCGGCCGACGCCGGCGGGCACATCGTGACCGCGGCGACCACGAGCGGTACGGGCAGAATTCGTGTTAAAGGTCCGAGCATTGGCCCTAGCTTTATCCACAGTCTCGGTTTTATCCACAGATTGGTGTTCGGCCGGCCTGGTTCGCACATTTGTTCGATAGGTTGTGGGTGTGGGATTCATCGGCGCCGAGGCGGCATGCGAGCGGATCAGCGCCGCTTTGGACGCGATCGACGCCGCCCACGATGTGCTGCGGGGCACCTCGTCGGATCTGGTGGGCAACGACTTTCGCGTCGCGGTGGCCGAGCGGCTCGAGACCCAGCAGCGGACCAACCGGGGGTTGATGTATCGGGTGTTCGCCGAGATCGCCGAACCGCCCGACGGCGCCGAGTCCAGCCCGGGGCTGCGGGGCCGGGTGTGCGCGCGGCTGCGCATCACCGGCGGGGAGCTGACGCGCCGGTTCAAACTGGCCGCGCGGATTCGGCCGCGGCGCTCGCCGACCGGACCACCGGTGCCGCCCGAACTGGAGGTGCTGGCGGGAGCGGTCGAAGCGGGCGCGCTCGGGGAGGACCACA
>NZ_LZKE01000054.1:0-2961 GCF_001672675.1 Mycobacterium sp. E2327 | reverse complement strand
CCCGGGACAGCGCGGCGGCGCGGGCGTCGCCGGGGGCGCTTCGGCCGTCGCGGCCGGGGCGCTCTGCGCGGCGGCGGGCTTGGCGGGCGCGGCGGCCGCTTCACCGTTTCCGGCGGGCTTGCTGATCGCCTTGTCGAGGGCTCGATCAAGGGATTTGTCGAGCGACTTGGCGGGTGCCTTGGTGGCGGCCGGCTTGCTGCCGCCGAAGGACTCGCGCAGCCGGCGAGCTACCGGCGCCTCTACCGTCGACGATGCGGATTTGACGAATTCGCCCTGTTCATTCAGTCGGGCGAGCACTTCCTTGCTGCTGACACCGAGTTCCTTGGCCAACTCGTGTACGCGGGCCTTACCTGCCACTACATCTCCTGTCTATGAGGCGACAGCAGTGGGCCGCGCGCCTCGGGTTTAGCTATGACGCATTGTCATCGGGACTTCACGGTGTGCTCATGTTCTTTGCTGCCTCTTCTGTTGCCGCGCGAATCGTGCACTGCCAAGTGCTCGACCACCGCGGATGTGTCCAGTGGACCGGTGATGCGCAACGCTTTGGTGAAAGCCCGCCGCCGAATCGCCTCTTGTACGCACTGTGGCGCGGGATGCAGCCATGCACCCCGCCCCGGCAGGCTACTCCTGTCGTCAACGATCGCGGCGTATTCGCCGTTCCCCGTCGACACAGCCACCACGCGAAGCAGTTCGGCGGCCAGCTCTCGCTTTCGGCACCCGACACACGTTCGCACGGGGCCCGGAAGTTCGCGCTGGATCACGGCTCAGTCTAGCGTCACTTGACCGGAGGTCAGAACCGCCCGCACGGGCCGGTTAGGTGAGGTCAGTGATCGTGTGCCACCGAGTGACCGGCGCTGTGTTCGGCGTGGCTCTCGGCGTGCCCCGGTGAATCCCCGCGAATGTCGATGCGCCACCCGGTGAGTCGCGCGGCCAGCCGGGCGTTCTGGCCCTCCTTGCCGATCGCCAGCGACAACTGGAAATCGGGCACCACCACGCGGGCGGCCCGGGCCGTCTGGTCGATGACCGACACGGAGACCACCTTCGCCGGCGACAGCGCGTTGGCGACGAACCGGGCCGGGTCCTCGTCGTAGTCGATGATGTCGATCTTCTCGCCGGACAGCTCGCTCATCACGTTGCGGACCCGCTGCCCCATCGGGCCGATGCAGGCGCCCTTCGCGTTGAGGCCGGGAACGTTCGAGCGCACCGCGATCTTGGAGCGGTGCCCGGCCTCCCGGGCCACCGCCACGATCTCCACCGACCCGTCGGCGATTTCCGGGACTTCCAGCGAAAACAGCTTGCGGACCAGGTTGGGGTGGGTGCGCGACAGCGTGATCACCGGCTCCCGGGACCCGCGCGTCACGCCCACGACGTAGCAGCGAATTCGGTTGCCGTGCTCGTAGCTTTCGCCGGGGACCTGTTCGGCCGCCGGGATCACGCCCTCGGAGGCCTTGGTCTCGCTGCCCATCCGCACCACGACCAGCCCGCGGGCGTTGGCCCGGCTGTCGCGCTGGATCACCCCGGCGACGATCTCCCCCTCGCGGGTGGAGAACTCCCCGTAGGTGCGCTCGTTTTCGGCGTCCCGGAATCGCTGCAGCATCACCTGACGCGCGGTCGTCGCGGCGATGCGTCCGAAACCCTCCGGGGTGTCGTCCCATTCGCTGATGACGTTGCCGTCCTCGTCGGTCTCCCGGGCCATCACGCGAACGACGCCGGTTTTGCGGTCGATCTCGATGGTCGCGTCCATCTGATGGCCCTGCGTGTGCCGGTAGGCGGTGAGCAGCGCGGATTTGATCGTCTCGAGCAGCTCGTTGACCGAGATGCCCCGATCCACCTCGATCGCGTGCAATGCGGCCATGTCGATATTCATGTTCCGGCCTCCGTCCTGTCCGGCCGCCCCGCCTCAGCCAATCCAGCCAGTTCCAGCTCCGCCCGGGCTGGTGGTGAAAACTCAACCTGCACAACGGCTTTCACGATCTCGGTGCGGGGGATCTCGCGTACGGTCCAGTCCCGGCCGGCGCGAACGACCAGCGCGACGGTGCCGTCGCGGGTCTCCCCGACCCGGCCGGTGAGCTGCGATCCGTCCGACAACGCGACCTCGACCTTGCGGCCACGGGCGCGGCGGAAGTGTTTCTCGCTGGTCAGCGGGCGGTCCACGCCCGGCGAACTGACCTCCAGCACGTAGCTGTCGCGCAAGGCGCCGACGATGTCCGAGCCGTCCAGCAAAGCCGATGCCGAACGGGACAGGGTGGCGATCATGTCGAGGTCGAGGGGCTCGTCGCCGTCGGCGATCACGGTGATCCGCGGCGGTCGCGCGCGGCTGTCGATGACCACGTCTTCGATTTCGTAACCGGCGCGCGCGAATTCTCCGTCGAGTAGCTCGATCACCTGCGTCTGCGAAGGTAGCCCGGTGGTCACGGCGAGCTCCTCATCTTGAGTTGTCCGGTCATCTGGCGGATGTCGCCACCCAGGTGGTTTCCGGGTGGTTTCCGGTGTCAGTCAGCTACCCACGATACGCCAGGAAACGCCCATAACGGCGTGATCGTGCGTGGTCACGGTCCTTGGACCGGCGCCCCTTCGCGCAATGGCAGGATGTTGCTGTGCCTAGCGCAGTACCGGTTACCAACCGGCGGGGTGTGCTCGCCGGCGCCGCAGCCCTTGCTGCGCTCGGGGTGGTCGCGTCCGCCTGCGGCGAACCGCAGCCGAAGCCGCCCGCCGTCGAAAACCTGTTGGGGCCGCTGGACCAGGCCCGCAAAGACAGCGCGCTGGCCGGGGCCGCCGCCACGGCCGTGGGTCTCGCGCCCCAGGTCGCGGCCGCGCTGACCGTCGTCGCGACCCAGCGCGCCGCACACGCCCGCGCGCTGTCCACGGAGATCTCCCGGGCGGCGGGCAAGCTCACCGCGTCGTCCAGCGAGACCACCAGCCCCAGCCCCACCCCCGGGCGGGGCGCCGACACCGCCGGCA
>NZ_LZKE01000053.1:0-48752 GCF_001672675.1 Mycobacterium sp. E2327 | reverse complement strand
CCGCGGCGGCAGCGGCGGCCGCGCGGGAGGCGGCGCGAGCGCGGCGGCGCCGGCGCGCCAAGCGGCACGACCACGGCGACGAATTTCTCGATATGAACGTCGACGTCGACCCGGACTGGGACGAGCCGCCGTCGACGACGGCGTCCGAACAGGGCGGCGGCGCGCTGGGGTTTGCCGGGACCGCACCGCGGGAGGCGGTCGCCGAGGCGGCCGGCTTAACCACGCTGGGTGGCAGCGAATTGGGTGGCGGCCCAAGGGCGCCGATGTTGCCGGGCACCTGGGACCCGGACGCGGCCGCGACGGCGGGCCGCCAGAAACCGTCGGCGTAATGTCGGTTGAGTGCGTAGCGAAGGTGATACCTGGGACATCACAACGAGTGTCGGTTCGACGGCGCTGTTCGTAGCGACCGCCCGAGCGCTGGAGGCGCAGAAGCCCGACCCACTGGCCGTCGACCCGTACGCGGAGTTGTTCTGCCGTGCCGTCGGCGGTCCCGCGGCCGACGTGCTCGACGGCAAGGACCCCGACCACCCGCTGAAGTCCGAGGAATTCGGCGTGCATTTCGTCAACTTCCAGGGCGCCCGCACCCGGTACTTCGACGAATACTTCCGCCGGGCCGCCGAGGCGGGCGTGCGGCAGGTCGTCATCCTGGCTGCCGGGCTCGATTCCCGCGCCTACCGGCTGGACTGGCCGGGCGCCACGACGATCTTCGAGCTGGACCGCCCGCAGGTCCTGGACTTCAAGCGCGAGGTGCTCACCGAGCACCGCGCCCAACCGCGCGCCGACCGTCGCGAGATCGCCGTCGACCTCCGGGACGACTGGCCGCAGGCCTTGCGGGACAGCGGCTTTGACGCGGCCAAGCCGTCCGCCTGGATCGCCGAGGGCCTGCTGATCTATCTGCCGGCCAGCGCGCAGGAGCAGCTGTTCACCGGCATCGACGGCCTGGCCGGCCACGGCAGCCACGTCGCGATCGAAGACGGCGCGCCGCTCGCGCCCGACGAGTTCGAGGCCGCGGTGGAGGAGGAGCGCGCCGCCGCCGACGGCGACCGGCGCCTGTTCTTCCAGTTGGTCTACAACGAGCAGCACGCGCCGGCCGCCGAGTGGTTCGGCGGGCGCGGATGGACGGCCGTCGGCACCCCGCTCGCCGATTACCTGCGACAGGTCGGGCGCCCGGTGCCCGGCCCGGACACCGAAGCCGGGCCGATGATCGCCCGCAACACCCTGGTGAGCGCCGTCAAGGACTGACGGGAACTTTCCCGCTCCAACTAGCGACTACTCCTACGGGCTCGTGACGCCGCCCCACTGCCCAGGCGGCCGTCAAGTCCAGCCCGGATCGTTAAGGAGTCGTCGCTATGACCGCGCCCGTGTGGATGGCGTCGCCCCCGGAGATCCATTCGGCGCAGCTGAGCAGCGGTCCGGGACCAGGCGGGCTGCTGGCCGCCGCTGCGGGATGGAGCTCGCTGAGCGCGACGTACGCGTCCGTCGCCGACGAACTGGCGTCCATCCTGGCCGCGGTCGAGGCCGGGGCGTGGGAGGGGCCCACCGCGGCGCAATATGCGGCCGCGCACGTGCCTTACCTGGCCTGGCTGATGCGGGCCAGCGGCAACAGCGCGTCGGCGGCCGCCCAGCACGAGACCGCGGCCGCCGCCTACACCGCCGCGCTGGCCGCGATGCCCACCTTGGTGGAGCTGGCCGCCAACCACGCGATTCACGCGGTGCTGTTGGCGACGAACTTCTTCGGCATCAACACGATTCCCATCGCGCTGAACGAGGCCGACTACGTCCGGATGTGGATCCAGGCGGCCACCACCATGGCCACCTATCAGACCGTCGCCGGCACGGCGGTGGCATCGGCGCCGCAGACCGATGCCGCGCCGCAGATCCTGCAGGCCGATGACAACAGCGACGGCAGCGACACCGGCGACAGCGGAGACATCATCGACAACGACGCCGGCGACCCGACGCAGCTGAGCTGGTGGGAAAACCGGTTCCTCGAGATCTTCCAAACCCTGGGCAGAGACCTCGAGGAATTCCCCGAGAACCCCGCGCAGTCGATATCGCAGATCGAGAACGACATCCCGCTGTTGGTTGCGGACGAGGCCACGCATGTGGGCGAGGTCTTCGACACGTTTCCCGAATTGCAGACGATCCTGCCGCTCGCGCTCGCGTCAACGCTCGTAACCCCCGGATTCGGGGCCGGTTTCGCGGGGCTGAGTGGGCTGGCCGGGATTCAGCCGGCCGTGGCCCCGGCGGCGATCGCGCCGCTGCCCGAGGCGCCCGCCGTACCCGCGGTCGCCGGCTCGCCTCTCGTCAGCGTCGCGTCCGCCCCCGCTCCCGGTCCGGCTCCGGCCACGGCGCCGGCTCCCGCGCCGGCACCGGCGTCGGTGGCGGGCGGGGTCCCGCCGCCGCCCCCCGCGGGCGTTGCCGGAGGCCCCTTCCCCTACCTGGTGGGCGGGCCGACCATCGGGACCGGCACCGGCATGGGCACCGGCGCTCAGCGAAAAACACCCGAGCCCGATAGCGCGGCGGCCGCGGCCGTCGCCGGGACGTCGGCGCGCGAACAGGAACGGGCGCGCCGGCGGCGGCGGGCGGCGACGCACGACCACCACCGCGGCTACCGGTACGAGTACGTGGATCCGGAGTGGGAGACGGACGACGAACCGGGTTTCGACACGGCCGCGACCGCCGCGTCCGACGTCGGCGCGGGGCCATTGGGCTTCGCCGGAACCGCGCGCACCCAGACGGCGTCGGCGGCGGGCCTGGCCACGCTGGCCGGCGACGAGTTCGGCGGCGGCCCGTCGGTGCCGATGATGCCGCAAACTTGGCCACCGGATGCTTTTGATAATGAAAACGATTTTCAGTAAGCTCAGCTGGTCGAGGTCGTCCTGCTGCGGAATGTCCTGGTCAGCGGGCGCGAAGGCGGAGGCGGTGGCGCAACTCGGGTGAGCTGGGGGCGCCTCGACAACAAGCTTAGGCAATGCTAACTTCAGGCAGGTTAGGTTAGGGGAAGCTACATAGATGGGAAGTAACAGCCGTGGAACGCGGTGACGCCGGCGTGCTCGCAGCGCGGCCTACGCGTTCTCGTCCAGACGGCAGGGTCGACGCCGATATCGTCAGCCGGTTCGCGACATGTTGTCGCGCCCTGGGGATCTCGGTGTATGAGCGCCAGCGCCCGGCTGACCTGGCCGCGGCCCGCTCCGGCTTCACCGCGCTCACGCGCATCGCCCACGACCAATGTGACGCCTGGATCGGGCTCGCCGCCGCCGGCGACGTCTCCCTGCGCGTGCTGGAGGCCGTCTCACGCACCGCGGCCACGGCCGGCACGTTGCAGCGCCACGTGGAACTGGCGCCCGGCGCCCTGGGCTTCCGCTACGAGACCGGGCTGTACCTCCAGTTCCGCGCAGCCACACCCGACGATTTCCACCTCGCCTACGCGGCGGCGCTGGCAACCGACGGGCGGTTTGCCGACGCGGACCGGATCGTCACCGGCCTCATCGAACGCCGCCCGAGCTGGCGCGAGGCCCGCTGGGTGGCCGTGGTCATCAACTACCACGCCGAGCGCTGGTCGGACGTCGTCAAGCTGCTCACCCCGATCGTCAATGACGCCGACCTCGACGAGACCTTCTCGCACGCGGCGAAGGTCACGCTGGGTACCGCGCTGGCGCGCCTGGGCATGTTCGCGCCCGCGCTGTCCTACCTCGAGGAACCCGACGGGCCCGTCGCCGTCGCGGCGGTGGACGGCGCGCTGGCCAAGGCGTTGGTGCTGCGGGCGCACGTCGACGAGGAGTCGGCGAGCGACGTGCTGCACGACCTGTATGCGGCCCACCCCGCCAACGAGCAGATCGAACAGGCCCTGTCCGACACCAGCTTTGGGATCGTGACCACCACGGCGGCCCGCATCGAGGCCCGCACCGATCCCTGGGATCCCGCCACCGAGCCGAGCGCCGACGACTTCGTCGACCCGGCCGCCCACGAGCGCAAGGCCGCGTTGCTGCACGAGGCCGAACGCCAGCTCGCCGAGTTCATCGGGCTCGACGAGGTCAAGAACCAGGTGTCCCGGCTGAAGAGCTCGGTGGCCATGGAGCTGGTGCGTAAGCAGCGTGGGCTCGCCGTGGCGCAGCGCACCCACCACCTGGTCTTCGCCGGGCCGCCCGGGACCGGTAAGACCACCATTGCCCGTGTCGTCGCCAAGATCTATTGCGGCCTGGGCCTTTTGAAGCGGGAGAACATCAGGGAGGTGCATCGCGCCGACCTCATCGGTCAGCACATCGGCGAGACCGAGGCCAAGACGAACGCGATCATCGACAGCGCGCTGGACGGGGTGCTCTTCCTCGATGAGGCATACGCCCTGGTCGCCACCGGCGCCAAGAACGACTTCGGGCTGGTGGCCATCGATACCCTGTTGGCGCGCATGGAAAACGACCGCGACCGGCTGGTGGTCATCATCGCCGGCTACCGGGCCGATCTGGACAAGTTCCTCGACACCAACGAGGGCCTGCGGTCCCGGTTCACCCGCAACATCGACTTTCCCTCCTACACGCCGGGTGAGCTGGTGGAGATCGCGCACAAGATGGCCGAGCAGCGCGACAGCGTCTTCGAGCCCGCCGCACTCGAGCACATGGAGGCCCTGTTCTCGAAGCTGGCCAGCGAGTCGACGCCCGACGCCAACGGAATCTCGCGGCGCAACCTCGACATCGCGGGCAACGGCCGGTTCGTCCGCAACATCGTCGAGCGCTCCGAGGAGGAACGCGAATTCCGCCTCGATCATTCGGAGCACGCCGGAACCGGGGAATTCAGTGACGAGGAGCTGATGACGATCACCGACCAGGACGTCGAGAAGTCGGTGGAGCCGCTGCTGCGCGGCCTCGGGCTGTCGGTGCCGGCATGACCAATAACCATGTGCCGGAAGGAGACCGGCGTTCGTTCACCTCACGAACCCCGGTCAACGAGAATCCCGACAGGGTCGAATACCGGCGCGGCTTCGTCACGCGCCACCAGGTGACCGGCTGGCGTTTCGTGATGCGTCGGATCGCCTCCGGCATCGCCCTGCACGACACCAGGATGCTCGTCGACCCCCTGCGCACCCAGTCGCGCGCGGTGCTGATGGGTGCGCTCATCCTCATCACCGGGCTGGCGGGCTGCTTCGTGTTCTCGCTGATCCGGCCGAGCGGCTCGGCGGGTAACAACGCGGTGCTTGCCGACCGGTCGACCGCCGCGCTGTACGTGCGGGTCGGCGAGGATCTGCACCCGGTGCTCAACCTGACCTCGGCCCGGCTGATCGTCGGCAAGCCGGTCAACCCGACCACCGTGAAAAGCTCTGAGCTGGACCGGTTTCCGCGTGGTAACCTGATCGGCATTCCGGGCGCGCCGGAGCGAATGGTGCAGAGCGCCTCGCGCGACGCCGACTGGACGGTGTGCGACGCGGTGAGCGGAACGTCGCACGGCGCCCACAGCACGGGTGTCACGGTGGTCGCCGGTCGCCCCGACGGCGACGGCGCGCGGGCCGGCGCGATCCACGCCAATCAAGGCATCCTGGTCGATAACGGCACTGGCACCTGGCTCCTCTGGGACGGCAAGCGCAGCCAGATCGACCTGGCCAACCACGCGGTGACCAACGCGCTGGGCCTCGGTGTCGAGGTGCCCGCGGCGCGGCCGATCGCACAGGGGTTGTTCAACGCGATCCCCGAATCGCCCGCCCTCGCGCCGCCGTCGATCCCGAATGCCGGTGCACCCGCGGGCTTTTCGGTGCCGGCCCCGATCGGCGGCGTAATCGTCTCCTACGGGCTGGAGCAGAACCAGCGCTACTACGCGGTGTTGCCCGACGGCCTGCAGCAGGTTTCGCCCGTGCTGGCCGCGATCCTGCGCAATTCCAATTCCTATGGCCTGGACCAACCCCCGCGGCTCGGCGCCGACCAGGTGTCCAAGCTGCCGGTATCGCGGATGCTCGACACGACCCGCTACCCCGACCAGCAGATCGCCCTGATCGACGCGGCCAAGGATCCCGTCACCTGCGCCCACTGGAGCAAGCCGGTCGGGGCGGCAACCAGCTCGCTCGGCCTGCTCTCCGGCTCGGTGCTGCCGGTGTCCGAGGGGATACGCACCGTCGACCTGGTCGGTGGTGGCGCCCCGGGCGTCGCTGCCCGCGTCGCCCTGGCGCCGGGCACCGGCTACTTCACACAGACGGTGGGCGGCGGGCCGGCCGCCCCGGCCGCCGGATCGCTGTTCTGGGTCTCCGACACCGGAGTGCGCTATGGCATCGACACGGAAACCGGTGACGGCGCCGTCCGCAGCAAAACCGTTGAGGCCCTGGGCCTGAACCCGCCCGCGGTCCCCGTGCCGTGGTCGGTCCTGTCACTGTTCGCGCCGGGTCCGACGCTGTCGCGCGCCGACGCGCTGCTGGCCCACGACGGCCTGGCGCCCGACGCCAAGCCCGGGCGCCCGGTTTCGGCGGAGGGGGAGGGCCGATGAGCCGACTGATCTTCGAGGCGCGCCGGCGGCTGGCGCCGCCCGCCACCCGCAAGGGCACCATCACCATCGAGGCGCCCCCGGAGCTGCCCCGCGTCATTCCGCCGTCGTTCCTGCGTCGCGCGATGCCCTATGTACTGGTGCTCCTGATCGTGGGCATGGTGGTGGCGCTCGTTGCCACCGGGATGCGGGTGATCTCCCCGCAGACGCTGTTCTTCCCGTTCGTGCTGCTGCTCGCGGCGACCGCGCTGTATCGCGGCAACGACAACAAGACGCGCACCGAGGAGGTCGACGCCGAACGGGCCGACTACCTGCGCTACCTGTCGGTGGTCCGGGACAACATCCGGACGCAGGCCGCCCAGCAGCGGGCCGCCGCCGAGTGGTCCCACCCGGACCCGGCCGGCCTCGCGGCGGTGCCCGGGTCGCGCCGCCAGTGGGAGCGCGACCCGCACGACCCCGACTTTCTGGTGCTGCGGGCCGGGCGTCACCAGGTGCCCCTGGACACCGCGCTGCGCGTCAACGACACCGCCGACGAGATCGACCTGGAACCGGTGTCGCACAGCGCATTACGCAGCCTGCTGGACACCCAGCGCACCGTGCGCGACGTGCCGACCGGTATCGACTTGACGAAGGTCTCGCGGATCACCGTCCTCGGTGAAGTGGACGAAGCGCGGGCGGCGTTGCGCGCCTGGATCGCTCAGGCCGTGACGTGGCACGACCCGACCGTGCTCGGCGTCGCGCTGGCCGCCCGCGACCTGGAGGGCCCGGACTGGTCCTGGCTGAAGTGGTTGCCGCACGTCGACATTCCCGGCGAGCTCGACGGCGTCGGCCCGGCCCGCTTCCTGTCGACGGACGCCGACGAGCTCGTCGCGACGTTGGGGCCCGCGCTCGCCGACCGGCCCGCGTTCACGGGTGAGCCCGCGGATGCGCTGCGGCACTTGCTGATCGTCGTCGACGACCCCGACTACGACCTGAACACCTCGACGCTGGCGCCGGGCCGGGCGGGCGTCACCGTCGTGCACTATTCGGCCACGCAACCGCACCGCGAGCAGTATTCCGATCCCGAAAAGCCGATCCTGCGGGTCACGCGCGGCGCTATCGAGCGCTGGCAGACCGGCGGCTGGCAACCGTACATCGACAACGCCGATCGACTCGGCGCCGCCGAGGCCGCGCACCTGGCCCGTCAGCTGTCGCGGTGGGACTCCAACCCGACGCACGCCGGATTGCGCTCCGCCGCCACCCGCGGCGCGACCTTCACCACGCTGCTGGGCATCCCGGACGCGTCGCAGCTGGACGTGGCGACGCTATGGGCACCGCGCCGCCGCGACGACGAATTGCGCGTTCCGATCGGCGTCACCGCGACCGGCGAGCCGCTGATGTTCGACCTCAAGGACGAGGCCGAGGGTGGAATGGGCCCGCATGGCCTGATGATCGGTATGACCGGCTCCGGGAAGTCGCAGACCCTGATGTCGATCCTGTTGTCGCTGTTGACAACCCACTCGGCCGACCGGCTGATCGTCATCTACGCCGACTTCAAGGGCGAGGCCGGAGCCGACAGCTTCCGGAACTTCCCGCAGGTCGTTGCAGTGATCTCGAACATGGCCGAGAAGAAGTCGCTGGCCGACCGGTTCGCCGACACCCTGCGCGGCGAGGTGGCGCGCCGCGAGACGCTGCTGCGCGAGGCCGGGCGGCGGGTTCAGGGCAGCGCGTTCAACTCGGTGACCGAGTACGAAAACGCCATCGCGGCCGGCCACGACTTACCCCCGCTGCCAACGCTTTTCGTTGTCGCCGACGAGTTCACCCTGATGCTGGCCGACCACCCGGAGTACGCGGAGCTGTTCGACTACGTGGCCCGCAAGGGCCGCTCGTTCCGCATCCACATCCTGTTCGCGTCCCAGACGCTGGACGTGGGCAAGATCAAGGACATCGACAAGAACACCTCCTACCGCATCGGGTTGAAGGTGGCCAGCCCCAGCGTGTCCCGGCAGATCATCGGCGTCGAGGACGCCTATCACATCGAGTCCGGCAAGGAGCACAAGGGCGAGGGCTTCCTGGTGCCCGCCCCCGGCGCCGCCCCGATCAAGTTCCGCAGCACCTACGTCGACGGCATCTACGAGCCGCCGCAGAAGGCCAAGACCCTTGTGGTGCAGTCGGATCCCGAGCCCAAGCTGTTCCCGGCCGGGATGGTGGAGCCCGATCACGGCACCGTGATATCCACCGCCGAGGACGAGGAATACGCCGGCCCCCCACGCAAGCTGATCGCGACCATCGGCGAACAACTGGCGGGCTACGGCCCGCGGGCGCCGCAGCTGTGGCTGCCGCCGCTGGACGAACCGATCCCGCTGACCGAGGTGCTGGCCCGCGCCGGCGTGCCGCACGGGCAATGGCGGTGGCCGCTCGGCGAGATCGACAAGCCGTTCGAGATGCGCCGCGACCCGCTGGTGTTCGACGCCGCCTCCTCGGCCGGGAACATGGTGATCCACGGCGGCCCGAAGTCCGGGAAATCGACCGCGCTGCAGACGTTCATCCTGTCGGCGGCCAACCTGCACTCGCCCCGCGAGGTCACGTTCTACTGCCTGGACTACGGCGGCGGACAGCTGCGGGCGCTGGACGGACTGGCCCACGTCGGCAGCGTCGCGTCGGCGCTGGAACCCGAACGCATCCGCCGCACCTTCGGCGAGCTGGAGCAGCTGCTGCTGTCCCGCCAGCAGCGCGAGGCGTTCCGGGAGAAGGACGGCTCCGCCCCCGACGACGGTTACGGCGAAGTGTTCCTGGTCATCGACAATCTGTATGCCTTCGGCCGGGACAACACCGACCAGTTCAACACGCGTAATCCCTTGCTGGCCAAGGTAACCGAACTGGTGAACGTCGGCCTCGCCTACGGCATCCACGTGGTGATCACCACGCCGAGCTGGCTGGAGGTGCCGCTGGCGATGCGCGACGGCCTCGGGCTGCGGCTCGAGCTGAAGTTGCACGACGCGCGGGACAGCAACGTGCGGGTGGTCGGCGCGCTGCGCCGCCCGGCCGACGCCGTCCCGCACGACCAGCCGGGCCGCGGATTGACCATGGCCGCAGAGCATTTCCTGTTCGCGGCTCCCCAGCTGGACCAGATCGGCGCCATCAACGCCCGCTACCCCGGGGTCTCCGCGCCGCCGGTCCGGCTGCTGCCCACCAACCTCGCGCCCGACGCGCTGGGACCGCTCTACCGCGGCGCCGAGAAGGTGGTCATCGGTCAGCGCGAAGAGGACCTCGCTCCCGTCGTCCTCGACTTCGCCGAGAACCCACTGCTGATGGTGTTCGGCGACAGCAGGTCCGGAAAGACCACGCTGCTGCGCCACGTCATCCGCACCATCCGCGAGCACTCCACCGCCGACCAGGTGGCGTTCACGGTGCTGGATCGGCGGTTGCACCTGGTCGACGAGCCGTTGTTCCCGGACAACGAATACACGGCCAACATCGACCGGGTCGCCCCCGCGATGCTGGGTCTGGCCAACATCATCGAGTCGCGGCGGCCCCCGGCCGGTCTGTCACCCGCGGAGCTGTCCCGCTGGACCTATCGTGGCCACACCCATTACCTGATCATCGACGACGTCGACCAGATCCCGGACACGCCGGCGATGAGCGGTCCATACATCGGGCAGCGGCCGTGGACGCCGCTGATCGCGCAGCTTTCGCAGGCCGGCGATCTGGGGTTGCGGGTGATCGTCACGGCGCGTGCCACCGGCTCGGCCCACGGCTTGATGACCAGCCCGCTGCTGCGCCGCTTCAACGACCTGCAGGCGACCACGCTGATGCTGTCCGGCAACCCGCAAGACAGCGGCAAGATCCGGGGCCAGCGGTTTGGCCGGATGCCGGCCGGCCGCGCGGTTCTGTTGGGCGACAGCGACATTCCGACGTATGTGCAGTTGGTCAACCCGCTAGTCGGTGAGGCCGCCATGTTTGGTGATACGCAACAGAAGGGGAGTTAGTCATGACGTTGCGAGTGGTTCCCGAGGGGCTGGCCGCGACCAGCGCGGCCGTGGAGGCGCTGACGGCGCGGCTGGCGGCCGCGCACGCGGCGGCGGCCCCGGCGATTACCGCGGTGGTGCCGCCGGCGGCGGACCCGGTGTCGCTGCAGACGGCCGCGGGATTCAGCGCCCAGGGGCAGGAGCACGCCGCCATCGCCGCCCAAGGTGTCGAGGAGTTGGGCCGCGCCGGCGTGGGCGTGGGTGAATCGGGCGCAAGCTATCTCGCCGGTGACGCCGCGGCGGCCGCGACCTACGGGGTGGCGGGCGGCTAGAAAATGACCGCGCCCGTTTGGATGGCTTCGCCGCCGGAAGTGCATTCGGCGTTGCTGAGCACCGGTCCGGGACCGGGGTCGCTGCTTGCGGCCGCCGGGGCCTGGTCGGCGCTCAGCGCCGAATACGCCTCGGCGGCGACCGAACTCAGCGGGCTTTTGGGTGCGGTACAGGCGGGTGCGTGGCAGGGGCCGAGCGCCGAGCAGTACGTGGCGGCGCACGCCCCGTACCTGGCGTGGCTGCAGCAGGCCAGCGCCGACAGCGCGGGCGTGGCGGCCCAGCACGAGGTCGCCGCGGCGGCCTACACGAGCGCGCTGGCGGCGATGCCGACCCTGGTGGAGCTGGCCGCCAACCACGTCATTCACGGGGTCTTGCTGGCGACCAATTTCTTTGGGATCAATACGATCCCGATCGCTCTCAACGAGGCCGACTACCTCCGCATGTGGGTGCAGGCCGCCACCACGATGGGCGCCTACCAGGCCGTCTCGGGCGGGGCGTTGGCCTCGGCGCCGCGCACCGCGCCGGCTCCCAACATCGTGAACCAGAACGGGGCGGCACAGAGCGACCCGGTGTCGTCGGTCGTGAACTTCTACGAGCAAGGGGCCAGCCAATTCTCGGGGCTGCTGCAGAACCCGGTCGGGACGTTGCAACAGATCATCACCGCGTTCGCCACGAATCCCGCTGCGGCGCTGGTGGCCTACGCCCCGCTGATTTTCTTCGGTGCCTATGAGGTGATTTCACCGATCGCCACCTACGGACCCATGCTCATGGCGCTGACCCTCGGGGTGAGCCTGAGCCTGGGACAGATCACGCTGCCGCTGGGCGAGCTTGCCCCGATCGCGGCGCCGATTGCGGCGGGGGTGGCCGCCGCGCCTGCTCTCGCGTCAACCGCTTCCGCGGTGTGGCCGGTCGCCGGCGTGGCCCCGACGACGGTCGCGGCTCCCGCGGGCGCACCCGCGTCCGCGCCCGCCACATCCGGGGCGCCCGCCGCGCCCGCCCCGGCCGCGACCACCGGAACCTTCGCCTACATGGTCGGTTTCGGCGGCGGCCCGGGCAGCGAGGCCGGGCCGACCGTCGGTCCGCACGGACGGGTCAAGGCGCCGGCGGCCACCATCCCGGCGGCCGGTGCGGCGGCCCCCATCCGGGCCGAGGCGCGGGCGCGGCGGCGCCGGCGGGCGGCGATGCGCGAATACGGCGACGAATTCCTGGACATGGAGTCCGACATCGGCATTCCGCCCGAGTACGCGCCTGAAGAGCTGGTGTCGGCGGTGGCGTCCGGGAGCGGCGCCGGGAGGCTGGGATTCGCGGGCACCGCGCACAAAGACCAGGCCGTGGGGGCGGCCGGGTTGACGAAGCTGGCCAACGACGAGTTCGGCGGCGGGCCGCGGGTGCCGATGGTGCCCGGCACCTGGGACCAGCAGGGCCCGGGTGAATCGGGGAGAGGGGGAGACGACGGTTCGTAACGAGACAGTGAGCAACCGAAATCCGAAGAGAGTGAAAGGAAACCAATCACCATGAGTATGTTGGACGCTCACATTCCACAGCTGGTGGCCTCGCAGTCGGCGTTTTCCGCCAAGGCGGCGCTGATGCGCAGCACCATCAGCCAGGCCGAGCAGGAGGCGGTGTCGGCGCAAGCGTTCCACCAGGGCGAGTCCTCGGCGGCGTTCCAGGCCGCGCACGCCCGTTTCGTGGAGGCCGCGGCGCGGGTCAACACCCTGCTGGACATCGCCCAGGCCAACCTCGGCGACGCCGCGGGCACCTATTTGGCCGCCGACGCCGCCGCCGCTTCCGGCTACACGTCGATCTAATCCGAGATCTAATCCGAGATCTAAGACCGCGAAAGGACTTGTGATGTCACAGATCATGTACAACTACCCGGCGATGCTGAGCCACGCCGGGGACATGTCGGGCTACGCCGGCACCCTGCAGGGCCTGGGCGCCGACATCGCCAGCGAGCAGGCCGCGCTGTCCAACGCCTGGCAGGGCGACACCGGCATGACCTACCAGGTGTGGCAGGCCCAGTGGAACCAGGCCATGGAGTCGTTGGTGCGCGCCTACCAGGCGATGGCCAGCACCCACGAGGCCAACACCCTGGCCATGTACGCCCGCGACACGGCCGAGGCCGCCAAGTGGGGCGGTTAACCCAGGCCAAATGAGCGCAGCGCCGAATGCCGTCGAGCTGACGGTCGATCACGCGTGGTTCATCGCGGAAACCATTGGGGCGGGCACCTTCCCGTGGGTACTGGCGATCACCACGCCCTACCGCGACACCGCGGAACGCGCCGAGTTTTTCGAACGGCAGCGTGCCGAGCTGACCGGTATGGGTCTGTTGACGCAAGACGGAGTCGTAAATCCGGCCGTCGCGGGCTGGATCAAGGCCGTCTGCTTCCCGGACCGGTGGCTCGACCTGCGCTACGTGGGACCCGCCAACGCCTCCGGCTCGAGTGAGCTGCTGCGCGGCGTGGTCGCGCAGCGCAGCGGTACAACCGCTAAAACGGTGGTCGCGTTACGCAGCGCGCAACTGGTCACGTTCACCGCGATGGACATCGACGACGCGCGAGGGCTGGTCCCGGTCCTCGGCGTCGGCCTCGCCCAGCGGCCGCCGGCGCGATTCGACGAGTTCAGCATGCCGATGCGCGTCGGGGCCCGGGCCGACGAGCGGCTGAGGTCGGGCGCCCCGCTGTCGGAAGTCGTTGAATACCTGGGAATCCCGGCGTCGGCACGGCCGGTGGTGGAGGCGGTCTTCTCCGGTCCGCGCAGCTACGTCGAGGTCGTCGCCGGCTGCCGCCGCGACGGGCAGCACGCCACCACCGAGGTCGGCATGAGCATCGTCGACACCGCCGCCGGTCGCGTGCTGGTCAGCCCCTCCCGAGCGTTCGACGGCGAATGGGTCTCGACGTTCGCCCCCGGCAACCCGTTCGCGATCGCCGTCGCGATCGAGCACCTGACCGCCCTGCTGCCGGAGGGCCAGTGGTTCCCCGGCCGGAGGCTGTCCCGAGATTTTTTGCCGAACACCAACCAGCAACGAGATAGAGAAGAGAGAACCATGTCGCAGGAATGGCCGCAGCGTCTTTTGAGGGCCGCCAAATGACGTCCGGCACCGTGATGCCGATCGTCCGCGTCGCCATCCTCGCGGAGAGCCGGTTGACGGAGATGGCCCTGCCCACCGAGTTGCCGCTGCGCGAAATCCTGCCCGCGGTCAAGCGTTTGGCGGCTCCGGCCGCGTCGAACGGCGACGCGGACGACGGCTTGGACACCCTCGCGGCGGCCCACCTGAGCCTGGCGCCGATCGGCGGCGCGCCGTTCAGCCTCGACGCCAGCCTGGACACGGTCGGGGTGGTAGACGGTGACCTGCTGGCGCTGCAGCCGGTCCCCGCGGGCCCGGCGGCGCCGGGCATCGTCGAGGACATCGCCGACGCCGCAATGATTTTCTCGACCTCGCGCCTCAAGCCCTGGGGTACGACGCATATCCAGCGTGGCGCGCTGGCCGCGGCGATCGCCGTGGCCTTCCTGGCGACCGGCCTGGGTGTCACCTACCGGGTGGCCACCGGCGCACTGTCCGGACTGGTCGCGGTCAGCGTGATGGCCGTCCTCACCGCGGCGGCGGGCCTGCTGATCACGGTGCGTTCCGCGCGCGCCGGAATGGCGCTGTCGGTCGCCGCCCTCGTGCCCATCGCCGCCGCCCTGGCGTTGGCGGTTCCCGGCAAGTTCGGGCCGTCGCAACTGATGCTGGCCGCGGCCGGCGTCACCGCGTGGTCGCTGATCGCCCTGTTGGTCCCCGGCCCGGAGCGCGAGCGGATCGTCGGTTTCTTCACCGCGACCGCGGTGGTGGGGGCCGCCGTGGTGCTGGCCGCCGGCGCCGAATCACTCTGGCATTTCCCGATGTTGACCATCGGCTGTGGGCTGATCGTGGCGGCCCTGCTGGTCACCATCGAGGCCGCTCAGCTGTCCGCCCTGTGGGCGCGCTTCCCGCTGCCGGTCATTCCGGCGCCCGGCGACCCCACCCCGTCGGCGCCGTCGTTGCGCGTGCTCGAGGACCTGCCGCGGCGGGTGCGGATCGGTGACGCGCACCAGAACGGATTCATCGCCGCCGCGGTGTTGCTCAGTGTCCTGGGTTCGGTGGCCATCGCGCTGCGCCCAGAGTCGTTGGGCGGCTTGGGCTGGTATGCGGTCGGAGCGACCGCCGCCGCGTCCGTGCTGCGCGCCCGGGTCTGGGATTCGGCCGCCTGCAAGGCCTGGCTGCTCGCCCAGCCTTACCTCGCGGCCGGTGTGCTGTTGGTGCTCTACACCGCGACGGGGCGTTACGCCGCCGCGCTGGTTGCGTCGCTGGTGCTGATCGCGTTGGCGTCGGCGTGGGTGGTGGTGGCCTTGAACCCGCGCATCGCCTCGCCGGAGAGCTATTCGCTGCCGCTGCGCCGGCTGCTGGGTTTCCTCGCGGCCGGGCTCGACGCGTCGCTGATCCCGGTCCTCGCTTACCTGGTCGGCCTGTTCGCGTGGGTCCTCAATCGATGATCCGTTCCGGACTCGCCTGCGTCACAGCCGCTTTGGCGGCGGTGATGTGGGCCTGCCCGCCGGCGTTGGCGATCGATCAGCCGACGGTCGACCCGGGCGTGGCACCGCCCAACGGGACCCCGGGTCCCGGGCAGCCGATGGAGCAGCGCGGTCCCTGCGCGGCCTCCGGCGTCATTCCCGGCAGCGATCCGGCGGTGACGACGCCCAGCCAGGCGATGCTGAATCTGCCTGCGGCATGGCGGTTTTCCCGCGGCGACGGCCAACTGGTGGCGGTCATCGACACCGGGGTGCGGCCGGGCCCGCGCCTGCCCAACGTCGATCCGGGCGGCGACTACGTCGAGACGACCGACGGCCTGACCGACTGCGACGGGCATGGCACGCTGGTCGCCGGCATCATCGCCGGTCAACCCGGTGACGACGGGTTCTCCGGCGTGGCGCCCGCGGCGCGGGTGCTCTCGATCAGGATGACGTCGGCCAAGTTCTCGCCGCGCACACCGGGCGGCGATCCGATGCTGGCGCGGGCGTCGCTCGACATCGCGACCCTGGCGCGGGCCATCGTGCACGCGGCCGACCTCGGCGCCCGGGTGATCAACATCTCCGCGATCACCTGCCTTCCCGCCGACCGTCCCGTCGACCAGGCCGCGCTGGGCGCGGCGATCCGGTACGCGGCGGTGGACAAGGACGCGGTGATCGTGGCCGCCGCGGGCAACACCGGGGCGACCGGATCGGTCGGCGGCGGGATGTCTTGTGACTCCAACCCGCTCACCGACCTCGGCCGCCCGGACGACCCCCGCAACTGGGCCGGCGTGAAGTCGGTCTCGGTGCCGTCGTGGTGGCAGCCCTACGTGCTGTCCGCGGCGTCGCTGACCCCGGACGCACAGCCGTCGAAGTTCACCATGGCCGGCCCGTGGGTGGGCATCGCGGCGCCCGGCGAAAACATCGTGTCGGTCAGCAACCGCGACGGCGGGGGCCTGGCTAATGGCCTGCCCGACGATCACCAGCAGCTGGTGGCGCTGAGCGGCACCAGCTACGCGGCGGGCTACGTGTCGGGCGTCGCGGCGCTGGTGCGCAGCAAGTATCCCCAACTCAACGCGACACAGGTGGTGCGCCGCATCACCGCGACCGCGCACAACGGCGCCCGGGCACCCTCCAACGTCGTCGGCGCCGGCAGCGTGGACCCGGTGGCCGCGCTGACGTGGGACCTGCCCGCCGGCAACCAACCCGGTGTGGCGGCGGCGAAACCCGTTGCCGCCCCGCCGGCACCGGCGCCGGAGAACACCACCCCGCGGACCGTGGCGTTCGTCGGAAGCGCCGTGCTGGCTTTGGTGGTCGCGGCCGTCGCCGCGATCACCGCGATCGTACGTAAGAAGGAGAGCACCCCGTGAGCCGTTCGATACCGACCCCCGGCGCCGGCCGGATCACGCTGGCGCTGCTGGTCGTGGTGCCCGCGGTGCTGGCGTACCCGTGGCGATCGCCGCGCGACTACTGGGTCCTCGGCATCGCCGCGGCCGTGGTGATCCTGCTGTTCGGCGGGTGGCGCGGGTTGCACTTCACCACGATCCTGCGCCGCCGGATTGCGATCATCCGCCGCAACGGCGGGACCGTGCCCGAATCCGGTTCTGCCACAACGGCGACCGCGCTGCTGCGGCTCGGGCCGCCCCTCGGCGACTCCGACGTGTTGCCGCTGCCGCTGCTCGCCCGGTACCTGGACCGCTACGGCATCCGGGCCGACAAAATCCGGATCACCAACCGCGGCAACGCGTCCGACGCGTCGGCGCTGCAGACCTGGATCGCGATCACGATCTCGGCGGCCGACAACCTGGCGGCGCTGCAGGCGCGGTCGTCGCGGATCCCGCTGCACGAGACGGCCCAGGTGGCGGCCCGGCGACTGGCCGACCACCTCCGCGAGATCGGCTGGGACGCCGGCATCGTGGCGCCCGACGACGCCCCGCGGCTGCTGGCGCCGAACGCGCGCGAGACCTGGCGGGGAGTCCAACGCGGTGCCTCGGATTTCGTTGCGGCATACCGGGTCCGCGTCGACGGCGGGCTGCCCGAAACGCTGGAGGCGATCCGGACGCACCCGACGCGCGAGACCTGGACCGCGCTTGAGGTCGCCGGCGACGCAAACCATCCCACCGTCGCGGCCGCGTGCGCGTTTGTGACCGACACGCCCCCGGCGGCCGCGGCCCCGCTGGCCGGGCTGATCCCGCAACGCGGGGATCATCTCCCGGCGCTGGCCGCGCTGGAGCTGTTGTCGACGCGGCGGCTCGACGGACACACCGAGGAACCGGCGGGCCTGCTGGCCGAACTGGTCTGCCCCACGCCGGAGGCCGGCGCGCACCGGGCGCCGGTGACGGAAATCGTCGCCGCGAGTCGTTAGTTCTCGAAATCTACGGTGGCGTGAAGAAGTGCGAGTGAACTACACGCTGCCGTCGATTTCGGCGCGGAATGATGGGTCGAACCGTCAGAACATGACCTCGCGCAGGAACTGGGTCATTCGGCGCAGGTAGTCCAGCTGGCTGACATGCAGGACGTGGCTGCCGGGAAACCAGTGCAGCGCACAGCGATTCCAGTGCTCCCAGAGCGCGACGGCCTGATCCGGCGGCGCCATCCGGTCGCCCAGGCCGGTGATGATCATCCGGCGCTCCTTATCGATCAGCGGCCGGTAATTGAGCGGCGAGTGATAGGACAGCCCGGCGATCAGCTCGTCACGGCTGATCTTCGACATCCG
This sequence comes from Mycobacterium sp. E2327, assembly GCF_001672675.1. Classification (NCBI taxonomy): domain Bacteria; kingdom Bacillati; phylum Actinomycetota; class Actinomycetes; order Mycobacteriales; family Mycobacteriaceae; genus Mycobacterium; species Mycobacterium sp. E2327. Next base: position 30,770 of record NZ_LZKE01000053.1, on the reverse strand, counting down.
CAGGCCTAGGCCCATGAGCTTGTTGGCGGGAAACCATTCGTCGAACATCGTCGCCGGCGTCACGACGGGGCAGTTGGGGATCACCGCCTCCAACCGGTCGTCCACCGACGCCACCAGCGCGGCGGTGTAGCCGCCGAGCGAAATGCCGGTCAGCGCGATGCGCTCGACGCCGGTGTGCCGCAGGTAGTCGATGATGGACCGAAAGTCGTGCACGGCCTGTGCCATCGCCTCGGCGAAACCGCAGAGCCCGCCCGCGAAATAGCCGAAACCGCTGAATGGCGAATACCTTTCGGCCCGCGGGCCATGGAACGGCAGGGTGTACATCAGGACGTCGTAGCCGGAGCGGTAATACCACGGCAGCGTGAAGAAGCGCCCGTTGGCCAGGTATGACGACCCCATGAAGCCGTGTATGACGCACAGCGTCGGGTGCGGCCCGTCGGCATGTCGCCAGTGCTGCGCGTGCACGATGTTGTTGGATCCAAACGCGCTCCAGCGGGTGCGCATATCCGGGTTGATCGCCCGGAAGCTGCTGGGGAACGAGATGTTCTCGACGGTCCCGTGCGCGATCCACTCCGCCAGCCGATTCGCCGGCCGCGACGACACCCGGGGCGGCTCGGTGGGCACCGGAAACGACTTCGCCGGATCATGCTCGGCGCCGAGCTCGGCGTAGAAGCGCAGGGTGTCGCGTTCGCTGCCGGAGCGCACCGAGTTGGCGAGCACCGCCGGCGTGACCGTGGTCGTCAGCACCGACGCGACCGCCGTGCGCAGCGCGAGATCGGAGATGGCGGCCGCCTCGACGACCATTCGCTGACGGGGCGACAACGCGGAGCGCGGCGGCAATCCCGCGGCGCCCGCGGGCAGGTCGGCGCCGGGAACATCCGGTACCGGAACCGGGGGAATGACCGGATCCGGGTCGGGCGGTGTCACAAACGCGATGCTATCGCCCACTCGGTCGCTGCCGCGGCGGCATGCGGTAATACGGTTTACCTATCAGCTCGAGCCGTGATGGTGTTGATCAGGAGGACCGATATGTGGGATCCCGACGTCTACCTGGCCTTTGCTGACCATCGCAGCCGCCCGTTCTACGACCTGCTGTCGCGCGTCGGCGCCAAGCAGGCGCGCCGGGTGGTCGACCTGGGCTGTGGCCCCGGCCACCTGACGAAGTATTTGGCGCGGCGCTGGCCCGAGGCGGTGATCGAGGCGGTGGACAGCTCGCCGGAGATGGTCGCCGCGGCCAAGGAACGCGGGATCGACGCCGTCGTCGGCGACTTGCGAGACTGGAAGCCCAAGCCCGACACCGACGTGGTGGTGTGCAACGCGGCCTTGCACTGGGTGCCCGAACACGCCGATCTGCTGGTGCGGTGGGCCGGCGAGCTGGCGCCGGGCTCGTGGATCGGCGTCCAGATCCCGGGCAACTTCGAAACCCCCTCCCACGCCACGGTGCGAGCGCTGGCGCGTCGCGAGCCCTACGCAAAACTCATGCGCGACATACCATTTCGCGTCGGCGCGGTGGTCCAGCCGCCGATGACCTACACGAACCTGCTGCTGGACGCCGGATGCAAGGTCGACGTCTGGGAAAGCACCTACCTGCACCAGCTGACGGGGGAGAACCCGGTGCTGGAATGGATCACCGGAACGGCGCTGGTCCCGGTGCGCGAGCGGCTGGACGACGAGGGCTGGGAACAGTTCCGCCGGGAGCTCATCCCGTTGCTGGACGACGCGTACCCGCCGCGGGCCGACGGCACGACGATCTTCCCGTTCCGCCGGGTGTTCATCGTCGCCGAGGTCGGCGGCGCGCAACGCGCGTAACTACTCCTCGATGCCGCGGTCGACGGCGATGGCCGAGCGGCTGGTGGGCTTCATGTGGTGGATCCGCAGATAGGTTTCGGTGTAGCGCACCGCGATGCGCATGCCGGCGAACTCCGACGGTATGACGTCGCCGGTGCGCTGGCGCCAATCATGCAGCCGCACAGCAAGATCCGCGGCCACAGCGTCGACGTCCGGGTCGCCGGTCGCCAGCAGGTTCGTCGTCTCCGCGGGATCGGTTCGCAGGTCGTAGAGTTCGCGCTCCGGACGCGGGCCGGCGATCAACGGCGCGACCGCGTGTCCCGACGGGCTGTCCTGGATGTCCAGCGGCAGGTCGAGCAGCGGGCGGGCCGCGTAGTTCTCGATGTAGCTGTATTCCTTGGTGCGGATGGCGCGGATCGGGTCGAACGAGTCGTGATAGGTCTTCATCGAGTACACCTGCTCGCGGACCGGTTCGGCCTGCGGCTCCGGCGCGAGCAGCGCGCCGGCGTGTGACACGCCCTCGACGTCGGCCGGCACGCGCAGCCCCAGCAGCTCCAGCAGCGTCGGCACGAAATCGACACCGCTGAACAGTTCGTCGTACACGCGCGGCGCCACGGCGCGGCCCGTCGGGGGACGGACGATCATTCCGATGCCGGTTCCGGCGTCGTACAGCGTGGATTTCGCGCGTGGGAACGCCGGGCCGTGATCGGTGAAGAACACCACCCAGGTGTTGGCGTCCAGCCCCGTCTGGGACAGCGTGTCCAGCAACCGGCCGACGGCGGCGTCGGCGGCGGCGATCGCGCCGTAGAAGTCGGCGACGTCGCCGCGGACCTCGGGGGTGTCGGGCAGGAAGTCCGGGGTATCGACCTCCGCGGCGTCGGCCGGCTCGTAGCGGTCCCGCGGGTAGGGCCGGTGGGTTTCGAAGAACCCGGCGGTCAACAGGAACGGTTGGCCCGCGAGGTTTTCGGCGCTGTCCGCCAGCCACTCCTGGGCGCGCTCCACCACGTAGTCGCAATAGGAGTTGGACACGTCGAACTCGTCGAAGCCGAGCCGTTTCGGGTAGGACGTCTCGTGTTGCATGCCGAAAAGTGCCGAGTACCAACCGGACTCGGCCAATATCTGTGGCAGGGTCCGTACGCCGCTGCGGTATTCCCAGCCGTGGTGGGCCAGGCCGACCAGGCCGTTGCTTTGCGGGTAGCGCCCGGTGAACAGCGACCCGCGCGACGGCGAGCACAGCGGCGCCGTGGCGTGGGCCCGGGTGAACAGGATGCCCTCGGCGGCAAACCGGTCCAGCCGCGGGCTGGACACATCCGGGTGACCGTAGGCGCCGAGATATCGCCCCAGGTCGTGCCAGTGCACGATCAGCACGTTCTCTTTAGCTGTCATGTGGCGACTTTGCCCGTCATTGCCTCACCTCGACGCGCGACGATACCGCAGCCACCAGGTTGTCGCCGGGCGTTACGATCGGCGCGATTCCCAGCGGTTCTCGGAGACGAACTCCGGCAGCGGCCGCCCGTATGCCCACCCGTCGAGCTCCAGCGCCGGCCGGTCCGGGAACTCGGGCACCGGTCCCACACACAGGATGGCCACCGGCTCGGCGTCGTCGGGCATGGCCAGCAGCTCCGCCAGCCGTCGGGGGTCGAACAGGGAAACCCAACCCACGCCAAGGCCTTCGGCGCGGGCGGCCAGCCACAGGTTCTGGATCGCACAGGACACCGACGCGAGGTCCATCTGCGGCAGCGTCCGGCGGCCGAACACGTGCCGGTCGCGGTCGTCGCCGAGTGCCACCACGAAGAGCTCGGCGCACTCGAGGATGCCCTCGACCTTCAGCGCCAGGAATTCCTCGGACCGCTCCCCCAGGGCGGCGGCGGTGCGCGGGCGTTCCTCGTCGACGAGCGCGTGAATGCGTCGCCGCAGCGCGTCGTCGGTGATGCGGATGAACCGCCACGGCTGCATCAGCCCGACGCTCGGCGCGGCGTGCGCGGCCTGCAGCAACCGCCCCAGCACCTCCTCGCTCACCGCGGCGCCCGGTGAGAACCGGCGCATGTCGCGTCGCTCGGAGATCACCCGATACACGGCCCGCCGCTCCTCGGGGCTGAACGCCTGATCGGTCACGCCAGCCATCGTAGGGAAAACCGGGTTAGCGTAGTGGTCCATGAAGTTTTCCGACGTGCTGGACCAATTGCCCGCCGACGGCGCCGACGGGCGCGTCTACGGCGAACCGTACGAGACCGCCGATGGGACCACCGTGATCCCCGTTGCCAAGCCGCTCGGCGTGTTCGTCGTGCACGGGGGCGAGGCGTCCTGGGTGCCCGCGGTCGATCAGAACCGGATCGCGTTGATCGGCGTGCTCACCGGCCTGTTGGCGGCGGTGATCGCCAGCCTGGCGGTGCTGCGCCAGCCGCCCTGGCCGAAGATGACGTTCACGGACTATAGGTGACGCCGACCGCCCGGAAGACGTACTCGGGCGGCATGTCGAAGGCCAGCGACCGTCGCGGCAGGCCGGCCAGCACGTCGTCCGCCAGGGCCACCTTGTAGTGCAACGACAGGTGGCCGCTGAAGTTCTGGTCGACCTCGCTGACGTCGACGTCGACCTGCACGCCGGTTGACGAGATCTCGACCTTGGCCGCGCCGGTCTGCGGCGCGTCCCAGCGCGCGTCGATGGTCGGCCCGGCCAGCTTCGGCAGCATGGACAACGTCGCCAGCACCCGCTCCGAGGTGAAGGCCAGCGAGCCGACGTAGCTGGCGACGCTGTGCGGCAGCCGGACGCCGGGGATGATGCCGCTGAACCGGCGGGTCACCGCGACGTAGTCGGCGAGGTAGATGAGGCCCTCCGCCTCGACCTGGGCGTGCAGATCGGCGGGTAACTTGCCGATGCCGAACAACCTGCGGACGAAGACCGCCATGACGCCAGTATGACCGCCCTGGTATCGGTTGACTCATGACCCGCCCCCGGATCGCCCCGGCCGCGTGGGTCGCGGTGGCGGCCGTCGCGGTCTACGCGGTGATGTGGGTGGGCTACTGCCAGCACTGGGGTTGGTTGCTTCGCGCCGATTGGTCGATGCTCGACGCCGCGCGCGACGTCGCGGTCAAGCATCCGGCGTGGGTGCGCTTCTGGGAGGTCGTGTCGTTCGTGCTGGGCCCGGTGCTGCGGGTGCTGGGAGCGGTGGCCGCGGTCGTCGCGCTGGTGCCGCGGGAGGTGCGGGCGGCGCTGGTGCTGCTGGCGTGCGCGCCGCTGAGCGGCCTGGTGACGACGGCGGCCAAGGCGTTGGTGAACCGCCCGCGCCCGGCGACCATGCTGGTGGCGGCCCCGTCGTCGTCGTTTCCGTCGGGGCACGCGCTCGAGGCGACGTCGGCGTTGCTCGCCCTGCTGGCGTTCGTGCTGCCGATGCTCGGCCGCGCGGCGGGGCGCGCTGCGATCGCGCTGACGGCGCTGAGCCTGCTGTTGGTCGGGATTGCCCGGGTCGCGCTGAACGTGCATTACCCGTCCGACGTGCTGGCCGGGTGGTCGCTCGGATACCTCTATTTCCTCTTGTGCCTGTGGGTGTTTCGGCCCGGTTGGTAACACCGTGGTGACACAACCGGGTCTAAAGCTTTACTTGACCCCGGGGCTCGCGTCGCCGGACCATTGAATCCATGCGCCGACTGCTCGCTTCGCTGTGCGCTGCGGTGTGCCTGATGGTCGCGGCGTTGGTGCTGGCGCCGGTGAGCGGTGCGGCCACTCCCTGGTTCGCGAACTCCGTCGGCAATGCCACGCAGGTGGTTTCGGTCGTCAGCACCGGCGGGTCGAACGCGAAAATGGATATCTACCAACGCACCGCCGGGGGCTGGCAGGCGCTGGTGACCGGTATCCCCACCCACGTCGGCTCCGCGGGCATGGCGCCGCAGGCGCGCAGCGGGGTGCCGGCCACCCCGATGGGCGTGTACACCCTCGATTCCGCCTTCGGCACGGCGCCCAATCCCGGTGGGGGACTTCCCTATACGCAAGTCGGGCCGAATCATTGGTGGAGCGGCGACGACCACAGCCCCACCTTCAACAGCATGCAGGTCTGCCAGAAGGCGCAGTGCCCGTTCAACACGGCCGACAGCGAGAATTTGCAGATCCCGCAGTACAAGCACGCAGTCGTGATGGGTGTCAACAAGAACAAGACCCCCGGCGGCGGTGCCGCGTTCTTCTTTCACACCACTGACGGCGGGCCCACCGAGGGGTGCGTGGCGATCGACGACGCCACGCTGGTGCAGATCATCCGCTGGCTGAAGCCCGGCGCGGTGATCGCGATTACGAAGTAGCCAGCGCGCGCCCGGGCTTGATCTTGAAGTCCAAGCCCGCCAACGACATTGTGGCGTCGTAGGTCCTGTCGTAACCGGTTCCGCTGATCTTCCAGCCGGCGTCGGTGCGCCGGTAGGTGTCGCGGTAGAAGGCCGCGCCGATCAGCATGAAGTTGAGGTCGGCGACGATGACCCGGTCCTGCAGATACCAGCTGCCCGTTGCGGTGTCGCCGTCCACGGTGATGTCGGGGTGGGTCACCCGGTGCTCGGTGATGACGTTGAGTGGGAGCGAGGTGCGCATGTACTCCACCAGGTCGGCACGGTTGGTGAAGTGCAGCTCGTTGCCGATCGACGGGCCGTAGTCGGCCGTGATGTCCTCGGCCAGCGTGTCGGCGAAGTCGTCCCAATGCTTGGTGTCCAGCGCGCGCAGGTAGCGGTATTTCACCTGCTTGATGGCTTCGATGTCGGCGAACTCTTGAGGGGTCATCCCGACATTGCAGCACACGGTGATGGGGAGAGCCGACGTCGCCCTAAGTGTCCCGTGCCGTCATTGCAGCGCGCCGGTGGCCATCTCGATCAGCGCGCGTCGTTCCAGGCTCCAGTCGATGGCCGTCCCGGTGATCATCTGCGCCAGCACCACACCCCGCAGGGTGGCCCAAATGACCTCGGCCACACCGGCATTGGCCGGGTCGTCGGTGATCAGCCGGCCGAGCTGGCCGATCGCGGCGTTCATCTCCATCAGGTGGCGCCGCGAGGACCCGCCCCGGGTGGCGCGCAGGATTTCGAAGGCGGCCATCGACGTCGGGCTGCTGTAACAGCTCCACGCGGTGTCGACGACGACCTCGATGCGCTCGCGTAACGGAAGCTCGCTGACGTCGGCCGCGGACAGGCTGTCGACCAGCCTGGCCACGCCGTCGTCCACGACGGCCATCAGGAGGCCGTTGCGGTCCCCGAAGTGGTATTGGATGACCCCCCACGTCACGCCGGCGCGCTCGGCCACGTGCTTGGCGGTCGCGGCGGCGAACCCTTCCTCCATGATGCAGCGCACGGTCTCGTCGATGATCTTGGTGCGCGTGTCGTCGCCGCGCTTGCGGGGCGCGCTGGTGCGACGGGTGGGGGAGATCGGCATTGTTGACTTTATAACATAAAGCCGTCTATTTTTGGGCGGTGACCGGATCCCGATACGCGCGGTTGTCCCGCCAGGAGCTGTCGGTCCTGGTTCCCGAACTGCTCTTGATCGGTCACATGATCGACCGCTCCGGCATGGCGTGGTGCATCACGGAGTTCGGCCGCGAGGAGATGGTGCAGATCGCCATCGAGGAGTGGGCCGGCGCCAGCCCGATCTACACCAAACGCATGCAGCGGGCGCTGAACTACGAGGGCGACGACGTGCCCACCATCTTCAAGGGCCTGCAGCTCGACATCGGCGCTCCGCCGCAATTCATGGACTTCCGCTACACCATTCACGACCGTTGGCACGGGGAGTTCCAGCTCGACCACTGCGGCGCGCTGCTCGATGTGGAGCCGATGGGCGACGAGTACGTCTTCGGGATGTGCCACACCATCGAGGATCCGACGTTCGATGCCACCGCCGTGGCGACCAACGCGCGTGCGCAGATGCGCCCCATCCACCGGCCGCCACGGGTGCCGGCGGACCGGCATCCACACTGCGCGTGGACCGTCATCATCGACGAGTCCCACCCTGAGGCGCAGAGCATCCCAGCGCTCGAGGTCATCCGCCAAACGCGGGCCGCCACTTGGGAATTGGACCCGATTGACGGCTCCGAGGAGGGACAGGCGGATTACTCCGGTCCGTTGCTGTCCGATTTTGACTTCGCCGCGTTCTCGCGCTCGGCGCTGGTGCGCATGGCCGACGAGGTGTGCCTGCAGATGCACCTGCTGTATCTGTCGTTCGCCCTCGCGGTGCGGGCGCGCGCCGCGAACGACGCCCAGGCCGTCGACGTGTGCACCCGCGGCCTGACCGGCCTGGCCGGGCTGGCATCCGAGCGCATCCACCGTGCGCTGCAATTGCCCGGCGGGATCGAGGGCACACGACGGGTGCTCGAGCTGCACCCGCTGCTCAACCCCGCGGGCTACGTCGTCGCGGAAACGGCGCAGAACCGGCTGCTCGTGCACCGGTCCCCGGCGCACGACGACGGCGCCTGGATTTCGCTGTGCTCACCGGAATCCGTGCAGCCGCTGCAGGCGATCGCCACCGCGGTCGCCCCCCACCTCGAGGTACGGGTCAGCGGCACCACGACCGACTGGACCGCAGAGCTGGTCGAAACCGACACCGCGGCAAAGGAACTGCCCGAGGTGCAGGTGGCCAAGGTCAGTCGCGGATCGACATTTCAGTTCGAGCCGAGGCGTTCGCTGCCGCTCACTGTGATCTGAGCACCCGCCCGCTGTCAAGGGAATCGTCGATACCGTTTCGGTGACGACACGGCATCGACCGGATACCAATGAGGTTGTGGCCGGGGGAAATACAGTGCGTGCGCGGCTATGGTTGACGCTGGCCACCGACCTCTATAGACGAAAGCTCTCGCTCTATGTACGACCCAGTGGGGTTGTCGATCGGGACCGCGAACCTGGTCGCTGCGCGAAACGGAAGTTCGCCGGTTACACGCCGTGCTGTGCTGACGCTTTATCCGCACTGTGCGCCGAAAATCGGCCTGCCCCTAGAAGACTCCGCGAACCCTCCGCTGTCCGAGCCCGGGGTGCTCATGCGGGGCTTCGTGGAGCGCGTCGGCGACTCGGTTGCGCTGGTGTCGCCCGATGGGTCCGCTCATGACCCGGACCTGCTCATGGTGGAGGCGCTCGACGCCATGGTGGCCGCCGCCGGCGCGGACTCTGGCGCGTCCGAGATCTCCATCGCCGTTCCGGCGTATTGGAAACCCGGCACGGTGCAGGCGTTGCGCAACGGTCTACGAACGCATTTGGGCTTCGTCCGAAGCGGCATGGCGCCCCGCCTGGTCTCCGACGCGATCGCGGCGCTGACGGCGGCGAACGCGGAGCTGTGCCTCGCGGCGACGGGCGTGGTCGGCCTGCTCGATTTCGGTGGCGGCGGGACCTCGGCCACCTTGATCAACCTCGCCGGCGACTTCGAACTCCTCACACCGACAATGCGTTACGCGGCCTTCTCCGGCGAAGAAATCGACCAGGCGTTGTTGCTTAAGGTCTTCGAGGAACTCGGGCACGGCAGCGGGCTGGACCCGGCCAGCACGGCCGCGGTCGGTCAGCTCGGCCTGCTGCGGGAACAGTGCCGCGCGGCCAAGGAGCAGCTGTCCACCCAAACGGTGGCCGAATTCTCGGCCGAGCTCGGTGGTCGCCGGTGCACCATGAAGCTGACGCGCGACGAGCTGGGCGACCTGATCCAGGACCGGCTGTCCGGCTTCATCTACGCGTTCGACGAGATGCTGGTCCGGCACAAGAGAAGCTGGTCCGACCTGTCGGCGGTCGTCATGGTCGGCGGCGGTGCCAGCATTCCCCTTATCAAGGAACGCCTTTCGGTGCACGGCCGCCGGCCGGTCGTGAGCCCGCTGGAGCCGGCGCACGCCGCCGCCCTCGGCGCGTTGCAGATCGCTTCCCGGGGGGAGCAGCTCGATTTGCAGGCGCGCACGTCCATCGGCCTGCTCACGGCGGCCGCCGGCGAAATCGTGGAGTTGCCGGCGGGCGACGTGCTGGTGATCGACGACGAGGCGCTCACCGACCGCGAATTGGCTTGGTCGCAAACCGAATACGGCCCCGACATCCGGGTGCCGTACAGCCCCACGGCCTTCGACGAAGACGGCGGGTCCGGCTGGTCGATGCGCCTCAACGTGATCGAGCCGCCGAAAGCGAGCTCGTGGCGGCGGCTGCGGCTGTCGCAGTTGGTCATCGGGATGTGCGCCGTGGTGGCCATGACGTCGATCGGGGGCGTGGCCTACACGTTGTCGGGCATCGAGAACCACCAGGTCCCCCCGGCCCCCACCGTCGCGCCCCTGCCCGCGCCGCCCGTCAGCTCCCTGCCGGCGCGGCCCGTGCCCCCGCCCCCGCGCCCGTGCCGCCGCCGCCCAGCGCCGCACCGGTGCCCAGCCCGGCGCCGCCACCGCCGCCCCCGCCGTCGCCGCCGCCCCCACCGCCGGCGCCGGTGATCGTCACGACCGCGCCGCCGGTCGTCACGAGGCATCCCGCGCCGCCGGTCACGACCCAGCCGCCGGTCACGACCCAGCCGCCAGTCACGACGGCCATGACGACGCCGCCTCCGCCGCCGACCACCACGACGACACCCCCGGCGGCCCAGACGACGACGCCCACCACGACGGTGCCGATGACGACGCAGTGGATACACGTGCCGCTGCTGCCGGTGCCGATCCCGGTTCCCGTACCCGCGAGCCAGGCGCCCCAGCCGCCCGCGGCCCCGCAGTATCCGGGGAACTCGCAGAACCCCTTTTTGAGTCCGGGGTACTGAGCCCGGGGCCTTCAAAATCGCCCGTGTGACCTAGCTCAATCACAGGTCAGCGGGGCGAGCGCGCACGGCCGCACGGGAGTAGCGTGGAATCACCCAATTCGGGCGGGGGTCCGTTTCATGGTGCCCTGGTAGAGGGCGTTGATCAGGACCATGGAGGCGCACAGTGGACATCGTGCTCGGAGTCTCGATGGCTCCGGACACCGTCCGCCTGGTGCTCATCGAGGGCCAGGATGCCGACGGTGTCACAGTCGAAGAAGACGAATTCGAGGTCGCCGCTTCGGGCGGACCCGACCAGGTGGTCGCCGCGATCGTCGGCACCCGGGAAGGCGCGGCGGAGGGCGGCTGCCAGCTGGTTTCGACGGGGGTGACGTGGACCGACCCCGCCGGCGTCGGCGCGCTGCGGGAGGCGATCGCCTCCCACGACGTCGGCGGCGTCATGTTGGTCTCCCCGCTGCTCGCCGCGGCCGCGTTGGCGCAGACGGTCGGCCAGTCCATCGGCTATGAACACATCGCGATGCTGTTCGTCGAGGCCGACAGCGCGACGCTGGCCGTCGTCGACGTCGCCGACGGATCCGTCGTCGACCTGCACCGCCGCCGGCTGTCGGGCGCCGTCGGGCCCGAACTGGCCGCGATGGTCGCCGCGCTCGACTCGCGGGCCGGCGGGGTGTTCGTCGTCGGCAGCGGCGTGGGTATCGGCGCCGAGGTGGCCGCGATCAAGTCCGCCCTGGAGGCGACGACCGCGCTGCAGGTGACCGTGCCCGAGGAGCCGGCGCTGGCGCTGGCCCGGGGCGCGGCGCTGGCGTCGGCGAACGCCCCGCTGTTCGCGGCGTCGACGGCCGCCCTGGCCTACTCGCTGGATCCGGGCACCGGTGAGGTGAATCCCGGCGCGCTCATCCCCAGCTATCTCGACGTCTCCGGCAACGCGGAGCTCGGTGCGCTCGCCTACAGCGCACTCGAGGACGACGCGACCGCCGACGCGCGGCCGGCCCGGCGGCGCCAGCCCTCCCTGGTGGTCAGCGCGGCGATGGCCGGTGCCGCGGCCGTCGCGGCGGGCCTCGTGGTGGTCTCGCTGACGTCGGACGCCCATCCGACCCAGCCCACGCCGCACGCCGTAGCCCCGGCGAACCGGGTGCCGCCGCCGCAGGCGCAGGTGCCCCCGCCCAGCCCTTCCAGCACGCCCAGCCCTGCCAGCCCTCAGACGCCCGCGGTGGCCGCCGCGCCCGCGCCGGCACCCGAGGTCGCCGTCCCGCCGGCGCCACCCGCGCCTGCGCCGGCACCGGCGGTGCAGCAGGCGCCGGTCGTGCAGCAGGCGCCCGCGCCACCGCCCCGTCGCGCGCCCGTGCGGCGCGCGCCGGAGGTGGCACCGCCCCCGGAGCAGCAGGCACCGGCGCCGCCGCCGGCCGCCCCGCCGCCGCCCGAGCCGGTCGCGGCGCCCGCTCCGCCGCCGCAGTACCAGCGCCCGCCGCTGACGATGTACCTGCACCTGCCGTTCGTCACGGTGCCAATTCCGATCAACCCACCGCCGCCACCAGCCCCGCCGCCGGCGCCGTAGGCCGCCCGTGGCACAAGGCGACGACTGAGCGCACACTGAGCAGTAACGCTGTAAATGCAAGGAGGCCTGCGTGGGCGAGTACGGTGCGTTCGGATTCGATCCCGAGGATTTCGACCGCGTAATCAGGGAGGGCAGCGAGGGGCTGCGCGAGGTGTTCGAGCGGCTTGGCAGATTCGTCACCGCGCCGGTGCCGGGGACGAGTTGGTCCGCGTTGTTCGAGGACCTGTCCCGGCGGCCCCGCCGCGGGCCGGAGACCGCCGGCGAGGCCGGCGACGGGGTGTGGGCGATCTACACCGTGGACGCCGACGGCGGCGCGCACGTCGAGCAGGTCTACGCGACCGAACTCGACGCGCTGCGCGCCAACAAGAACAACGTCGACCCCAAGCGCAAGGTGCGCTTCCTGCCCTACGGCATCGCGGTCAGCGTTCTCGACGACGATTCGGATTCGGATTCGGCGGAGGAATCCAGCTAGCTCAGCCCTGCTGCACCACGTTGGAACCGCCGGCGTTGCTGATCTTCGGGTTGCCCGAGTGATAGGTGATCTTGTTGTCGAAGCCGGAGGCGTCGATGCTGTCGACGGCGTCGACGGTGATGGCGTTCTGGACGCCGGACACGGTGAGGCTCTTGCAGTGGCCGGTGATCACGACCGTGTTGGAAACCCCGCTCACGTTGACGAGGTTGTCGTTGCACGCGACGGTGCGGTTCTCGTTGATGCCGGAGATGCTGAGCCTGCCCCCGGGCGACGGGGTGGGTGACGTCGACGGCGTCGTGGTTCGCGTCTTCGACGGGCTGGGGCTTCGCGAGCTGGTCGCGGGTGGACCGAACGTCCCGGTGATGGTGGGGACGGTGGGCGTTGAGCTGATGATCGACCGGACGCCCGAAAGTTGGTGTGCGGCAAAGGCCGCGATGCCCCCGGCCAGCGCCAGGAACCCGACCACGATCACCGTGCCCAGGATCCACCACGTGCGGTTGCCCGACGGCGACTTCGGTGGGGGCCCCGACAGCGGGCCGCCGTAGGGCCACGGGCTTTGCGGCGGCGGGGGCGGTGGATACGTCGGGGGTGAATACGCACCGGGCGAATACGGGTAGCCGCCGGGCGGCGGCGCCTGTCCGGATTCGGACGCGCGTGCCGTGTCGGCCAGGGGCTGCTCGAGCTCCCGGATGCGCTGCTCCGGGTCGTCCTGCGAGTTCATGTGCAGATGCTCCCATTGGATGGGCCCCTATGGGTAGTTTCAGCACCGTGCCCGACTTGCCGAACCGTCAGATCCTGTTGCGTCGCCGCCCCACCGGGCTGGTCCAGCCCGACGACACCGAGCTGGTCACCACGCCCGCGCCCGAACCCGCCGACGGCGAGGCGCTACTGCGCACCACCTACGTCGGCCTCGACGCCGCCGCCCGCACCTGGTTGAACGACCAACCCGGCTACCTGCCGCCGGTGCAGCTGGGCGAGGTCATCCGGGCGGCCGGCATCGGCGAGGTGGTGGCGACGCGCTGTGCCGCCTTCGAGGTCGGCGACGTCGTCACCACGCTGACGGGCTTCCAGGAGTACTCGATCATCCGCGACGACGTGTTCAGCACGCCCGTGCCCGGCAAGGCCGCAGTGGATCAGCTGGCGGTGATGTCGGTGTACGGCCCGACCGGGGCGACCGCCTACATGGGGATGATGGACATCGGCCGGCCTCAGCCCGGGGAGACGGTGGTGGTGTCGGCGGCCGCGGGCGCGACCGGGTCGGTGGCCGGGCAGATCGCCAAGATCGCCGGCGCCCGCGTGGTGGGCATCGCCGGCGGGCCCGAGAAATGCCGGGCGGTGGTGGAGGACTTCGGGTTTGACGCGTGCATCGACTACAAGAACGAGGACGTCGCCGCGGCGCTCAAACAGCATTGCCCCCGCCGGGTCAACGTCTACTTCGACAACGTGGGCGGCCCGATCCTGGACGCGGTGCTGGGCCGGCTGGCCACCAAGGCGCGGGTGGTGCTCTGCGGCGTCATCTCCAGCTACCTCAGCGGGCAGCACCCGGGGCCGGCCAACTACGTGAACCTGTTGTCCAAGACCGCGCTGATGCAGGGGTTCAACGCGCTCGACGACTGGGGCCGCTTCGAGGAAGCCTATGCGGCGCTTCGCCAGTGGGAGGGCGAGGGCCGAATCAAGCACCGCGAGACCGTTTTTGAGGGCGTCGAGTCGTGCGTCGACGCCCTCAACGGCCTATTCACCGGTGCCAACATCGGCAAGATGCTGGTCAAGCTGAGCGAACCGGCTTCGGGCTAACTTTCCCCGAGGACGCGGTGCAGCGTCTTCTTGGCGTCGGTCAGCGCCTCGAGCACCTTGGTCCGGGTCTCGGCGAGCTGCTCCTTCTGCTCGTCGGTGCCCGTCCAGGCGATGGTGCGGGCCAGCCCCGCGAGCTCGAAGAGCGTTCTGCGGATCTTGAACACGTCGCCGAACTTGGCCGCCCGCCCCAGGAAGGCGTGCGCGGTCTCGCTGCTGACACCCCGCCAGGCCAGCAGGTTGCGGCCCAGCTCGGTCAGCGTCGCGACGCCGTTGTCGACCGTGACCACACCCCGGCCGGCCAGCAGGCCGATCGCGAGCTCCGCCACGTCCTGCGGCGGCGTGAACGCGCCCTCGGTCGCGTCGGACACCCGCTGCACGATCTGCGCGGCGTCGGCCGGCCCGTCGAGCAGCAGCGCCGCGGTGACGAACGCCGCGCGCTTCAGGAAGGGCCGACGTCCGGGACCGCCGTGGCCGAATCCACCCTTGAACCCGAAGCCGCCTTGGCCCCAGCCCTTTTCGCCCCACCCGCCGAAACCGGGACCGCCAAAGCCCGGGCCACCGAACCCGGGTCCGCCGAAGCCGGGACCGCCGAAACCACCGAAACCACCGAAAAATCCACCAGACATCGCTGTCGTTCCTTTCCACATTGGACTATCAAGCTCCTTGATACCACCGCCGGCGGGGATGTCAAGGAAATTGATGGTTGCTTTCTCCGGACCGCCGGGCGCATGCGAGCATGAGGGCGTGAGTCAATTCCACGAGGCGCCCCTGGGGTTTTTGCTGTACCGCGTTGTGGCGGCGCTGCGGCCCCAGGTGGCCGCGGAGCTCAAGCCGTTGGGCCTCACCCTGCCCGAGTTCGTCTGCATGCGGATCCTGGCCCATCACCCCGGGCTCAGCAGCGCCGAGCTGGCTCGCGGCACCAACGTCTCCGCGCAGGCGGCCAACCAGGTGCTGCACGCCCTCGAGGAACGCGGCGCCCTGACCCGCCCTTCGACACCATCGGGCCGGGCGATGCCCGCCCAGCTCACCCGCCGCGGCAAGGCCCTGCTCAAACGGGCCGACGCCGCGGTCCGCACGGCCGATCAGCGCGTCCTGGGCAGGCTCACCGCCGACGAGCAGCGCCAGCTCAAGCAACTGCTTTACGCGGCGGGAACCCGCACGGCGGCGGGCTGCGAAACGGATTCGCCCCGCTAGCAGCGGTTAATCGGCGAAAACGCAGGGCGACGCACCGTCGTGCGAGATGCATACCGCCCCCAGTGCGTGGTTTTATAACACCGTTTGCGAAAGTTGCCTCGGGGAAGATCACGCCGGGCCGCAGGTGCCGGCTTCTTAGCGATTGGGTGGTAAGCAGATGGATCGTCGCAGCATGTTGTTGACCACGGGGCTGAGCATGCTGGCGGCCGTGGCCGCTTCCCCCCTCCCAAAGGCACTGGCCAACCCGTCGCTGCCGGCGCCGCCGAAGGCGCCGTCGGCGGGTAGCGGCGGTTACCTCTTCGCCGACGATTTCGACGGCCCGGCGGGCTCGGCTCCCGATCCGGCCAAGTGGACGGTGCAGACCTGGCAGGACGACGTGTTTCCGCCGGTCGCGGGGATCTACCGCGACGATCGCCGAAACGTGTTCCAGGACGGCAACTCCAACCTTGTCCTGCGTGCCACCCAGGAGGGCGACACCTACTACGGCGCGAAACTGCGGGGCAACTTCCGCAGCATGATCAACCAGACCTGGGAAGCGAAGATCAAGCTGAACTGCCTGGACCCCGGCCTGTGGTCGGCGTTCTGGGGTGTCAACGAGGACCCGCTGCCCGACGGCGAGGTCGACATCTTCGAGTGGTACGGCAACGGCTCCTGGCCCCCGGGCACCACCGTCCACGCCGCGTCGAACGGAAAGACCTGGGAAGGCAAGTCGATTCCCGGCCTGGTCGATGGGGGCTGGCACACGTGGCAAATGCATTGGGGCGAAAACGGATTCCAGTTCTCGCGCGACGGGTCGCAGTACTTCACCGTTCCGAACAAACCCATCCATGTGCACGGCGGCGCGCCCGACGACTTCCGGTGGCCGTTCAACAACCCCGGCTACTGGATGACCCCGATGTTCACGCTGGCGGTCGGCGGGGTGGGCGCGGGCGATCCTGCCGCGGCGACCTACCCGGCGGACATGCTCGTCGACTACATCCGCATCTGGTGACTATTTTTCCGCTTTGATCACCTGAACCAGGTTGAACTGCCAGCGCTCGACCAGCCGGAAGCCCAGGTCGTGCGGGACCGCGAAGGCGGGGGTGGGCCCGTAGACCGGGCCCGGGGGAATCGCCGCGCCCTGCTCGTGGGCGGGCACCGCGGGGTCGGCCTGGGTGATGATCCACACGACGCCGCACTGGCTCAACGGCTTGGCGACGACCTCCGGAATGAGGTTGGTGTCGAAGACGTCCCGTCGGTCCGTCGCCCGTTGCCACAGCGTGAGGTCGACCAGTTTGCGGTAGGCATCCGGGCGCGCCGCCATCAGCGGGCGCATCGGCGCCGGCATGAACGTCACCGTGTCGTTCACCAGCAGGCAATCGCCCGGCGCCGCCTTGGCGGTGATCAGGTCGGCCACCTGGCTGTAGTCCATCCCATACTTGGCATACGGGTTGTGTTGCGCCCGAACGTAGTTCGGCGCCGCGGCGACGGCGAAAAGGGTTAGCAGCGCCGCTGCCGCCCACGGCCTGGCGGCCACGGCGGCGGTGCAGACGCCCAGGATCAGCGCCATCGCCGGCGCGGTGAAGGCCAAATACCGCGGCGTGTAGATCGGGTGGGCCAGCGCCGAGAAGAGCACGATCAGGGCGGTCGGTATCGCCAGCCACGCGACCGCGATGGTCAACAGCTGCCGCTCTCCGCGCGCCAACCGCGCGGATCGATTGAGCCACAACGCAATAGCCGCGGCCATCACCAGCGCCGAGAGAACCGCGAACGGCGGGCTCCGCTCGAAGTACTGCTGGATCACCACGTCTTCGATCGTGCGGTGCCCGATCGTCGGCACCCACTTGATCTGCGGCGATTGCCGGGCGACCGTCGCCAAAAACGGCGCCAGGACGCCCACCGCCACCGCCGAGGTGATGACGAAGCGCGGCAAGGCCTTTCGCGCCCGCTCGAAGGCCGCGATGTAGACCAGGTGTGCCAACACCAATAGCACCAGGTACGCGTCGAGCAGGATCGACGCCGCCAGGGCTACGCCGTACGACAACCACGACCACGCGCCGTTGCGGCGCACCGCGACGACCAGCAGCACGGTTATCCAGACGGCGGCCATCATGGAAAGGGCGTAGGGCCGCGCCTCGACGCCCGCCCACGTCGTGCGTGGCAGGACCCCGCAGAGAACCCCGGATGCCACCGCCACCGTGCGCGACGAGAACTGGCCGCCCAGGACCACCACCCCGGCCGCGGCGCCGCCCGCCGCCAGGCCGCTCGGCGCGCGCGACCAGAACTCGGTGTGCGGAAAGACCTGAAACCAGCCGTGCATGAACAGGTAGTACAGGCCGTGCACCGCGTCGACGTTGCCCAGCATCTGCCACAGCTGGCCCAGGGACCGGCTGTAGGAGGCCGAAATGGTCGCGGCCTCGTCGTACCAGAAAGAGGGGCGGGCCGCGCCGGCCAAACTTATTGCGGCCGCGAGGAGTCCGACGACCAACGGGTCGAACGCGCCACTGCGCTGTCCTGACTCGCGGGTATCGGAGGCGCTCACCGTCCGCTATGTTGCCAGACGCGGTAACGCGTCCTCGGTCGTTGCCCATCCATCGTTGTTCGAACGTATGATCGATAAATGGGCGACCTCGCGTCGATCGGATACAACGGGCAGCCGGTCCGCGACCCGTTTCGCGTGGTGCGCCCGCCGATCGCGGTGCTGATCGACCTGACCGTGCTCTTCCCGCGCGAGCCGCATCGCTCGGGTCGCTATCAACCCAACGGCCTGCAGCTGCACAAGGTCGTCGAGGGGCGGCTGAGCTGCTGGGGCATCTGCGAACAGGGCGACTGGTGGGGGTTGGTGACCTATCCGATCGCCTACGGCTCCAAGCGGAAGACCGTGACGCACTGGATACCCGCCTGGACGCTGCGCCGGAAAGGCTAGCAGTGCGATGATTGCTGCCCGTGACAGGCAACTTGGCGTCCGCACTGACCAAGCTCATTCCGCTCGGTCTGGTCATCGCGCTCTCACCGATCACGGTCATCCCGGCGGTGCTGGTGTTGCACGCGCCGCGGCCGCGGCCGGCCAGCCTCGCCTTCCTCGGCGGCTGGCTGGTGGGCATGGGCGCCCTCACCGCTGCGTTCGTCGGGGCCTCCGATTTGTTGGGCGATCTGCACCAGACGCCGCCGAAGTGGGCCTCGTGGCTGCGCGTGGTGCTGGGGGCGGCG
The DNA here is from genome assembly GCF_001672675.1 of Mycobacterium sp. E2327. NCBI lineage: Bacteria > Bacillati > Actinomycetota > Actinomycetes > Mycobacteriales > Mycobacteriaceae > Mycobacterium > Mycobacterium sp. E2327. The sequence goes on along the minus strand of NZ_LZKE01000053.1, from coordinate 12,062 downwards.
CTCATCGTGTTCGGCATCGTCCGCTGGCTGACCCGGCATCGCCAGGGCAAGAGCCCGGCCTGGATGCGTTCGTTTTCCAAAATGACCCCGCTGCGCGCCGGCGTGACGGGGGTGGTGCTCACGGTGGTGCGCCTCGAGGTGCTGATCCTGTGCGCGGTCGCCGGCCTGGCGATCGGCACCGGCGGGCTGGGGATAGCCGCCGGCTGGACCGCCGGGGCCGTGTTCGTCGCCGCGTCCTCGTCGACGGTCGCCGCACCGATACTGGCCTACGTCGGCTCCGGCGGCCGCCTCGATGACGCGCTGGAGCGGCTCAAGGAGTGGATGGAGCAAAACCACGCCGCCATGCTGGCGGTGATCCTGGTCCTGATCGGTTTGTTGGTGCTTTACAACGGAATTCACGCGCTGTAGGAGCCGGGCACGCTAGATTGCTGCCCATGGCAGGAAGCTGGGTTACCGTCGCGACCGGGCTGATTCCGCTCGGGCTGGTCATCTCGCTCTCGCCGCTCACGGTCATCCCCGCGGTGCTGGTCCTGCAGGCGCCGCGGGCGCGCCCGAGCAGCCTGGCGTTCCTCGCCGGCTGGGTGCTGGGCATCGCCGCGCTGACGGCGTTGTCGGTCGCCGCGTCCGGCCTGCTCGGTGGGTTGGACAAGTCGCCACCGAGGTGGTCGTCCTGGCTGCGGGTGGTCCTCGGGTCGGCGCTGATCGTCTACGGCATCTTCAAATGGTTCACCCGGCAGGGCCACAGCGAGTCACCGGCCTGGATGCGCGCGTTCGACACGATCACGCCGGCCCGGGCGGGGCTGATGGGGGCGGCGCTGGCGGTGGTGCGGCCGGACGTTTCGCTGATCTGCGTGCCGGCCGGTTTGGGCATCGGCACCAGCGGGCTCGGCGCCGCCGGTGACTGGTTGGCCGCCGCGTTCTTCGTCGCCGTCGCGGCGTCGAGCGTCGCGATCCCGATCCTCGCGTACGCGGCGGCCGGTCAGCGCCTCGACCCGACGCTGGCGCGGGTCAAGGAATGGATGGACAAGAACAACGCCGCCCTGCTGGCGGCGCTGTTGGTCGTGATCGGTGCGATGGTGCTGTCCCACGGGATTCGCGCGCTGTATCACCTGTAGCCGCCGTCGGACAGGCCGGCGTCCTCCTCGAGCCTGTTCGTCTTGCCGAACGCCAACTCGCGCACCAGTTCCCAGCCGTAGCCGCCGAGCATGCCCAGGTAACCCTTCGCCGCCCACTGCCGGGAGTGCCGCTCCTCGTGGTGCAGCACCCGGTCCAGGTCGGGGGTGTTCCGGACGATCCGGCGCAGCCGCTCCGCGGGATCGCTGAGCGGGCCGCCGTTGACCATGAAGATGTCGCCCCAGGTGGTGCCGCCGCGCCGGCTGAACTGCCGCTGCAGCCAATTGCCGCCCACGCCCATCAGGATGCCGTTCGGGGTGGTCACCAGGCGCCCGCCGTTGCGGTGCACGAACCGGACGTCGCGCGAGTAACTCCAGCGATTTGCGTTTTGCCGCTTGGTGATTCGCGTGACCTCCGCGGCGCAGTACGGCGTCTCGGGAAAATCCGCGGGCCGCCGGCCCGCCTTGCCGTAGTCCGTCCCCGCGTTCAGGACGTAGGTCAACAGCGTCGCGGCGCGCGCGTCGTCGCCGCTGATCCCCGGCGGCAACAGGAAGAAGGACTTGCCGTGCGGGTCCTTGATCTCCTCGGCCTGCGCGAGGATCGCAAAGCTCTCCGGCGTGATGGCGTGCCGCCGGGCGATCTCGGCGACGGCGTCCCCGGGCACGCCGCGGCGCCGGGCGTTTTCCCGCCACGCCTGGGAGTAGCCGTTTGCCCGCACGCTTGCCAATTTAGGGTGGAGTCAATGAACAGGCTGCCCTGGCAACGCCCGCGCGGCGTCAGACAGATCACCCGCGGACTGGGCACCCTCGATCGGGAGCTGTTCGAGACGATCGCCGAGACGCCCACCCCGCTGCTGGACACCCTCATGCCACCGCTGACCCGGGCGGCCGACCACTCCAAGCTCTGGTTGGCCATCGCCGCGGCGATGCTGTCGTCGGGCAAACCGTCCGCGCAGCGCGGCGCGACCCGCGGCGTTGTCACCCTCGGCGCCACCAGCTTGATCACCAACCAGGTCGCGAAGCGAATCCGACGGCGCCCGCGGCCCGTCTACGAGTCGGTGCCCCTGGTCAGGCGGGTGCGCCGCCGCCCGGTATCCAACTCGCTGCCGTCGGGACACTCGGCCAGCGCCGCGGCGTTTGCCGTCGGCGTCGGACTGGAGAACCCCCCGCTGGGCTTCGTCCTGGCGTTGCTGGCCGGCATGGTCGGGCTGTCGCGGGTGGCGACGGGCGCGCACTACCCCGGTGACGTCCTCGCGGGGTTCGGCATCGGCGCCGGCCTCGCGGTGCTGGGCGGGCGGCTCGTCCCGCCAATCGTCGAAACCACGCTGCCGCGGACCGAACCGCTGCTCGTCGACACCCCGCAACGCCCCGACGGCTCCGGCGTCGTCCTGGTCATCAATCCGTCGTCGGGGAGCGGCACCGGCGCCCGCATCGTCGACGAGGTCCGCGCCGAACTGCCCAAGGCCGAGATCGTCGAATTGGGACCCGACGAGGATCCCGAGCCGGCGCTGCGGAGCGCGGCCGAGCGCGCCGAGGTGTTGGCGGTCGGCGGCGGCGACGGCACCGTGGCGGCCGCGGCATCGGTCGCCATCGACGCGGGACTCCCACTGGCGGTCTTCCCCGGCGGCACGTTCAACCATTTCGCGAAGGACATCGGCTGCGACACGGTGGCCAAGACGGTGGACGCAATCCGGCGCGGCAGCGTGTTCCGCGTTGACCTGGTGTGCCTCAACGAATCTCAGATGGTCCTCAACACCGCGAGCATTGGCGCCTACCCAAAGTTCGTGCAGCGGCGCGAAAAGCTGGAGAAGCGCGTCGGCAAGCCGGTGGCCAGCTTCTACGCGCTGCTGCGCACGCTGCGCAGCGATCGGCCCGTCACCATCCGCTACGACAACAAGACCCTGCAGACGTCGTTGTTGTTTCTCGGCAACTCGGTGTATCTGCCGAGCGGATTCGCGCCTTCGCGTCGCACCCGAATGGACGACGGCCTGATCGACGTGCGCATCCTGGAGACCGGTCGCCCGTGGGCGCGGACCAGGATCCTGACAGCGCTGGCACTGGGACGCCTGCCCCGTAGCCCGCTCTACCACGAGCTGCAGGTGCCGGAGTTCAGCTTCTCGACCGTCGACGGCCCGACGGTCATCGCCCACGACGGCGAGGTCGGCGAGCGATACGACCACGCGAGCTTCAGCGCGAAATACCGGGTCCTGTCGGTGTTCCGGCCGCAGCCGGATTCCTGAGGTCCCGGAAAGGGCTCGGCTGCAGTATGTTTGGTTACGAGTGCGGCCGGCGAGGGGAGCGGGGATGGAACTGGGACTGGGCGGCAAAGTCGCGGTGGTGACCGGCGCCAGCAAGGGCATCGGCCTGGCGATCACCCGTCGTTTCGTCGAGGAGGGCGCCCGGGTCATCGCCGGGTCGCGGACGACCAGCGCCGCGCTGGCCGAGCTGGCCGACGCGGGCTCGGTCGAGCCGGTCAACGTCGACCTGGCCGAGCCCGACGGTCCCGCCCGGCTGGTCGCCGCCGCCGGCGATCGGCTCGACATCTTGGTCAACAACGTGGGCTTCGGCGCTCCGCGGCTCGACGGCTTCCTCGCGATCACCGACGACATGTGGCAGCAGACCCTCAATCTCGATTTCATGGCCAGCGTGCGGGCGATCCGGGCCGCCCTCCCGCCCATGCTCGCCAGCGGTGGCGGGGCGATCGTCAACGTCGGGTCGGTCAACGCGCGGCTGCCGCTTCCGATGGTCACCGACTACAGCGCGGCCAAAGCCGCGTTCAGCAATCTGGCCAAGTCACTGTCGAAAGAGTTCGGGCCCAAGAACGTTCGGGTCAACACGGTGGAGCCCGGCCCCGTCGTCACCGACTTCTGGCTCGGTCGCGACGGGTTGGCCTCCGTGTTGGGCGCCACCGACGGGAGGTCGGCCGAGCAGGTCACCGAAGAGTTCGCGTCGGGCAGCACGGTATCGGGGCGGTTCACCAGGCCCGAGGAGGTCGCCGACCTGGTGCTGATGCTGGCCAGCGATCGCTTCGCCAACATGATGGGGGCCGGCGTGGCGATCGACGGGGGTATGATCCCCACGCTTTGAGGCCGCGGATTAACAGCGCCGACACAGTCCTGGCTTAGCTCCGCCTCAGCGATCGGGTGTTTGCTCTTAGCGTCGCCGCGACGACCGCTGAAACTTGGGATCGGTAGGCCGGGCAAGCGATACACGATTTTGGCATTCGGCGACTATGGGCGGTCGCCGCGTCGGTCGGAGGTCGGATGTCCTTTCTAATCGCGGTTCCGGAGTATGTGACGGCGGCGGCCTCGGATCTGGCGAATGTCGGCTCCACGATCAGCGCGGCCAACGCCGCGGCGGCAGCCCCGACCTCGGCGGTGGCGGCGGCGGGCGCGGACGAGGTGTCGGCGGCGGTCGCGACGTTGTTCGGCGCGCACGCCCAGGCCTACCAGGCGATCAGCGCCGAGGCGGCGGCGTTCCACCAGCAGTTCGTCGAGCTCCTCAACGCGGGCGCCGCCTCCTACGCCGGCGCCGAGGCCGCGAACGCCAATCCGCTGCAGGGGCTGCTCAATGACATCAACGCGCCCTTCGAGGCGCTGCTGGGCCGCCCGCTGATCGGCGACGGCGCCGACGGCACGCCCGGAACCGGTGCCAACGGCCAGAACGGCGGGCTGCTGTGGGGCAACGGCGGGGCCGGCGGATCCGGCGGGCCCGGCCAGAACGGCGGCAGCGGCGGGGCCGGCGGGTTCCTGTTCGGCAACGGCGGCCGCGGCGGCAACGGCGGCAACGCGATCGGCGCCGGCGTGGCCGGCTTCGGCGGCAACGGCGGCAGCGCCGTCGGACTTTTCGGCAACGGCGGCGGCGGCGGGACCGGCGGTATCAGCGTCAACGGCGTCGGCGGCGACGGCGGCTTCGGCGGGAACGGCGGGTTCCTGATCGGCAACGGCGGCGTCGGCGGGACCGGTGGCAACGGCTTCGTGGCCGGCTGGGGCGCCGCGGGCGGCAACGGCAGCAGCTTGATCTACGGCCTGGGCGGCGCCGGCGGAGCCGGCGGGTCCAGCCTCAACTTCAGCAACGGGCTCGCCGGTGTCGGTGGCGACGGCGGCAGCGGCGGCGCACTCTTCAACCTCATCGGCACCGGGGCCGACGGCGGCGCCGGCGGGGCGGCCGTCGGCGCCGGAAACATCGGCGGCCAGGGTGGCCAGGGCGGCAGCGGCAGCGGTCTCGTCTTCGGCCTTGGCGGCCACGGCGGGGCCGGCGGCACCGCCCTCACGCCGGGCGGCACCGGCGGCCCGGGCGGAAACGGCGGCGACAACGGTTACGTGTTCAGCGACGGTGCCGGCAGCATCTACGCCGGGGGTTCGTTCTTCGGCATCGGCGGTGCCGGCGGCGACGGCGGGGTTGCCCAGGCCGGCGGCCATGGCGGCACCGGCGGGCTCGGCGGCCTTGGCGGGCTGCTCTTCGGCCTCGGCGGCCACGGCGGCAACGGCTACGGCGCGGCGGGCTTGGCCTTCGGCGGCAACGGCAGCCAGGGCGGCTACGGCGGTCTGCTCTTCGGCATCGGCGGCGCCGGCGGCAACGGCGGCTTCGGGGCCGTCCCCGGCGTCGGCGGACAAGGCGGCTTCGGTGGGTATTACCTGTTCGGCCCGAACGGGGCTAACGGGTTACCCGGGTGATTCGCGGTCGATCTACTTGAAGAGGCCTTGCACAATTGCCGTGGCAATGGCGTTGGCTAATGAGTTGATAATCGGGTCGAGAATTGGTGCAAACAAAAAGAACAAGAAACGGCCTATTAAGTTCTGCAGATCGATCAAGAGCTGATTGAACCACTGGACGACGGGGTTGGCGGCGGCGACGGCGGCGCCGGCGACCGCGCCCGCGACCGAGCCCAGGGGTTGCATCACGGCGGCGTTGGCCGCCTCTGCGGCGGTGTAGGCCCCCGCGCCGGCCTGCAAGTTCTGCGTGAACTGCTGATGAAACGCCTCAACTTGCCCGGCGAGCGCCTGGTATTCCTGGCCGTGCGCGGAGAGCAACTGCGCCACGGCGGCCGATACCTGGTCGGCGGCCGCGGCAGGCACCGTGGCGGTCGTGGGGGCGGCGGCGGAGTTGGCGGCGCTCAGCGTCGAGCCGATGTTCGCCAAATCCGTTGCGGCCGTGCTAATTAGCTCCGGCGCCGCGATCAAGCCCGACACTACCGTCCTCCTAGCGCCTCATCGAGCCATTCGAGATTGCAAAAGTATCGCCCGAAACCGGTGATTTTCACAAGTGGCCTCCTGCATTTACCCGGGTGGCAAGAAATCACCGGCGCCAAATTCACCCTCACCTGCTAGCCGGTTCCGAAATGGTGGTTCCGCTCTCCCAGGCGGGCGCGCAGATCTTCTTCGAAGGAAACGACCGCGGGGTTGAGCCGCTCGGCCCGCAGCCGCTCCAGATTCGGGTAGCCGGCGGCGCGCTCGGCGTCCCACTCGTCGGCGAACCTGCCCGACTCGATGTCACTGAGCACTTCGCGCATCACTCGCGGGACGTCGAGGCCGTCGTAGCGATCCGCCCGCGACATTTGGCCGTACTGACTGGTCGGTGAGTGGTAGCGCATCTGGCCGGCGTAGCCCTCCAGCCGCAGCAGCCGGTAGCTGCGTTCGACCTCGCCCGAGAGCACGAGCTCGGTGATGATCGCCTCCAGCGGGATGCCGGCCCGGGACATCAGCTCGACGAAGCTCTTCGAGACCCGGCCCAGGGCGGGGGCGAGCACCTGTTCCACCGCAAGATCCAGGACGGCCTCCTGGCGCGGCGTCATCTCGATGGCGCCCTGGCGCAGGCCGCCGATCGCGCGTCCGACGGCCAGCGTGCGGGCCAGCGCCGTCCCGGAGTTGTCCTTCTGCACGCCGAGCGCGGTGATGAACCCGACGCCCTCCAAGTAGCACTCGCGCACCTCGGGACCCAGCATCCGGGGGGCGATCATGCCGAGGTCGCAATCCGGGTCGATCCGGTCGAAGGCCGCCACGTATCCCGACGCCAGGACCCACAGCGCACCCGTTTTGGGGGTGATGGGCAGCTCGGGGATGACGTCGTCGGGGATGAGGGTGCAGATCACGTCGCATTCGCTCGCCGCCTCGACCTCGCCGGGCTGGAAGCCGTCGGCCTCGGCCTGTTCCCGGGAGGCGTCGGCGCGGGCGAAGACGTTCACGGCGAGGCCGGAGTCGCGCAGGTTGAGGGCCCAGGAGCGGCCCTGATTGCCGTACCCGACGACCGCAATCCGCTGTCCGTCCAGCACCGAGAGGTCAGCGTCGGACTCGTAATAGATCGTCGTCATCGCGGATCCTCTCTGCCGGTGCCCATCCCCAAGATGATGCGCTCTAGTCCGTGGGCGCGAAAATGGTGGTTTTCAAAGAGGCGAGATTGTGGTACTTTCGTCCTGTTTCTCACCGGGGGCTAGACGAATACCGGTGGGAGGCCATCGATGTCGTTTCTGTTCGCGGCGCCGGACGTGCTGACCGACGCGGCACAAAATCTGGCGAGCGTCGCCTCCACGATCAGTACCGCCAACACGGCGGCGGCAGCGTCGACGACGGGTGTGCTGGCGCCCGCCGCGGACCAGATTTCGGCGGCCGTTGCGGCGATCCTTTCCCGGCACGGGTCGGCATATCAGGCACTGAGCGCGCAGGCGACGGCGTTCCACGCCGAGTTCGTGCGGGCGCTCGGGGGTGCCGGCGGCGCGTACGCGGCCGCCGAGGCGGTGGGCGCCTCGGGATTGGCCGCCGCTGAGCAGACCGTCGAGCAGGACGTGCTGGCCGCGATCAACGCGCCTACCGAGCTGCTGCTTGGGAGACCGCTGATCGGCAACGGGGCGAACGGGACGGCCGCGAGCCCTAACGGCCGTCCCGGTGGGCTGTTGTTCGGCAACGGTGGCACCGGCTATTCCGCGACGGCCCCGGGGGTGGCCGGCGGGACGGGCGGTGCGGCGGGGTTGATCGGCAGCGGGGGCGCCGGTGGGGCCGGCGGGGCCAACGCGGCCGGCGGGGCCGGCGGTCGCGGCGGGTGGCTGTGGGGAACCAACGGGCCCGCCGGCGTCAGCTCATTGGCGAGCGGGACCGTGCCGCTGCAGATGAACGGCGTCTTCGCGACGGTCGGCGTCTCCGTCAACGGGGGGCCGAGCGTTCCCCTGACCGTCGACACCGGATCCAACGGCCTGCTGATCCCGTTCTGGGACATCGGACTTCGGCAACTCGGCCTGCCCACCCAACTCGGATTCGTCAGCTACGGCGAAGGGGTCGCCTTCATCTACCTCAACTTCAACGCGCCGGTGAATTTCGGGAACGGCCTCATCACCGCGCCCACCCCCGTGAGCGTCGAAATCTTCGAATTCCCAATATCTCTCAATGGCCTCGGGCTGATGCTCACCGGCAATGCTTTCGCCGGGGGAGATGGCATCTTGGGCATCGGATCGAACGCGGTGGGCCCGGCCAGCTCGGTGGTCACAGCGTTGCCGGGCCCGCTCAATCAGGGGGTGCTGATCGACGAACCCCAACGCTACCTACAGTTCGGCCCCAATCCGCTGCCCGGAATCACGGTCACCGGGGCACCGGTCACCGCCTTCGACGTCCAAATCAACGGCGGGCCTTTGCAACAGGTTCTGGCGCTGGTCGATTCCGGCGGCAATCACGGGTCCATCCCGTCGTCCATCCTGGACACCGGGCAGACGTCCGGACCGTTGCCGGCGGGCACGACCATCTCGGTCTACACCAACGACGACCTGACGCCGCTGTACTCGTACACGACGACCGAGACCAACAGCCCGCAGGTCATGTCGGGCCAAATGAATACCGGGTTCATGCCGTTCGCGCAGGGGCCGGTGTACATCAGCTACAGCCCCAACGGCGTCGGGACGATGACGTTCGATTTCTGAACGGGCTGACCGAATGTCAGTATTTCCGTAAAATCGCGTCATGAGGCTTGTCGCGCTCGCCGCGGCACTGATGATCGCGCCCATTCCGCTGGCGTGGATTCCGGCGGCATCGGCCGCCTGCCCCGACGCCGAAGTGGTTTTCGCGCGCGGCCGAGAAGAACCGCCCGGCGTCGGCGCCGTCGGCGACGCGCTGGTCAATTCGCTGCGGGGCAAGACCCGTATGTCGGTCGGCGTGTACGGGGTCAACTACCCCGCCAACATCAGCACCGGCAGCGGCGCCAACGATATGAGCGCCCACGTCCAATTCATGGCCAAGAATTGCCCGAACACCCGCATGGTGCTCGGCGGCTATTCACTGGGTGCCGAGGTGGCCGACCTAGTCACCGGTGGCCGTTCGGGATTCGGATTCACCAACCCGCTGCCCCCGGGCGTCGATCAGCACGTTGCAGCGGTCGCCCTGTTCGGCAACGGAACCCACGGAGTCGGCCCCGCCTTTGCCGGTAAGACGATCGACCAGTGCGCGCCGGGCGACCCCATCTGCGGGAGAGGCCTGAATTGGCCGTCGCACCTGCAGCCTTCCTACATCGACTCGGGATTGGTGGATCAGGCCGCCGGCTTCGCGGCCAGCAGGCTCTAGGACGGCTAGTGGTGGCCGCCGCCGGAGCTGTGGCCGCCGCCAGAGCTGCCGCCCCCGATCGAGCTGCCGCCGGAGCTGTGGCCGCCGAGGGAGCCGCCGCCAAGGGAGCCGCCGCCGATCGAGCTGCCTCCGCCAAGGGAGCCGCCTCCGCCGATCGAGCTGCCGCCGCCGAGGGAGCCCCCACCAAGGGAGCCGCCGCCCCCGACCGGGCCGCCGCCGAGGGAGCCACCGCCGCCAAGGGAGCCGCCCCCACCGACTGGGCTACCGCCACCGCCGACTGGCCCACTGCTGCCCGGGCTGCCGCCACCGCCGACCGGCCCACTGCTGCCCGGGCTCCCGCCACCGCCGACCGGTCCGCCGCTCTCGGGCGGCGTGCTGCCGGGGTTGCCGTGGCTAGGGCCGGGACCGGTGACGGGTCCGCCGCTCTCGGGTGGCGCACCGTCAGGGTTGCCGTGGCTCGGGCCGGGGCCTGTAACCGGTCCGCCGCTTTCGGGTGGCGTGTCGCCGGGGTTGCCGTGGCTCGGGCCGGGACCGCTGCCCGGTTCGCCGCTTTCGGGAGGCGTATCGCCGGGTGTCCCGTGGCCGGATCCCGGGCCGTTGGCAGGCCCTCCGCCCCCATTGCCGGGGGGCATCCCTTCCGTACCACCGGGATTTGTCCCGGGCCCGTGGCCCGGCGGAGTTTGGTGGGGCGGCGGCGAGTGCGGTGGAGGGACATGGACGGGTGGTGGCTCGGCCGGCGGCGACGGATGCGGCGGCGCCTGGATCACGGGCGGACTCGCTGGCGGGTCGGAGAACCAAACCTGTGGAAGGGGGCGCGGACCTATCGGCGGAACCACGACAACGGGAAACGGCACGGCCGGCGCGACCGCAACCGGCACCTGCGGAACAGGAGCCGCGGGGACGGGAGCCGGCGGAATCGGGGCCGCGGGCGGAGGAGCCGCAGGAGCCGCGGCGGCGGGGACCGGCGCTGCCGGCGGCGAACCCGCGGTTAGAGTCAACGGCTTGGGTGCCTCCGCCTTGGTGGCGGCCGCTTGCCAAGGCGCAGGCGGGAATACGTGCTCTGCCGGCGCGAGGATATTTTGCAGCGGCGCGGGCAGCATTCCGACGGTCGTGTGGACGCCGACCGACAGCGCGATCTCCAGCGCCATCGCCGCGCTGATGGCGGCGACTGCCACCGCGCTGCCGACCAGCAGGCCCGGCCTGGAGCGGGGCGCGCTTTCATCCTGATCGGCGGCGTCCATGATGACGGTCGGTGCGCTTGCCTCGTCGTCTTCCACTGCGCTATAGGCGAATTCGTCATCGCTCGCCTCGGCATCGGCGATGCGGAGATATTCGGGCAGGGTACTCGCGTCGAGCGCCCCGGTACCCGGGTCTTGTGCGTAGGCGAGCGCGGCGGTCGACGACGCGAACAACGGCGCGTTGGCGGACGCCAGGGCCGCCCCACGGGCCAGCGCCGTCTCCGGCTCCTCCGGGGTGCTCACGCTCAGCGGCGTCGCCTCTTCCAGCCACGGCTTAATCGGGGCGACATCGACGCCGGAGCCGACCACGAATAGGCCGTCCGGGCCGTCTGGCGACTCGACGAGCCCGGCGACCATCTCCATCAGCTTCGCGGTGGCGCACTCCCCGGACGAGTCATCCAAGGATTCTGTCCGGACATCGGCGACCGACCCGTCGGAGGTCTCGACAACCGCCAAAGTCGCGGTGTCGGGCTCGACGAAAAGCACCGCGGTGCGCTCGTAACCCATTGCGCCACCGACGGATTGGGTCAACGATGTCGCGGCAAGAAACGTTGACACCAGCATGACGTTCTCGAGCTTGTGGGCGGCCAGCGCATCGCGCACCGCCCTCGCTTCGAGCTGGTCGGTGCAGGCCACCCCGACGGCGGTCAGTTCGATGCCGGCACCGACGGCGTCTTCGCGAGTACCCAGGATGGCGGCGATCGCTCGATCGGATGCGCTGACGGTGGGCGAATCGTCCGCCGCGGTGACAGCGAACTCCTTCTCGTCTACCGTTGCGCCGTCGGCGTTTTCGCCTTGCAGCAGCACCATCTGGACCGAGTCTGGCGCCAGCGAAACTCCCAGAACGATATCCACGACCCACGCCTCCCAGCGTCTTGGCGGCCGGTCACCGGTGGGCGGAGGAGAGACCACACGGACCGCTAACTGATCGTCGCCCGGAAAGCTGTATCCGAATCTTGGCGAAGCTGTGTAGGCCTTAAGAAGCGCGAGCCGGGCGGGCTAGGGTCGGCTGGTGCGCAGGGTGAGCTCGCGATAGTCCGCCGGCAACGCGGTCTGGTCGATGATCGTGACCGCGTCGCCGTCCCAGTCGATGGTCCTGCGCACCAGCCGACCCTAGCCCGCCCGGCTCGCGCTTCTTAAGGCCTACACAGCTTCGCCAAGATTCGGATACA
>NZ_LZKE01000052.1:0-2813 GCF_001672675.1 Mycobacterium sp. E2327 | reverse complement strand
GCGCACCAGCCCGTCGCCGTCGGCCCCCAGGTGGACGGTGCCCACGCCCCGCAGGCCGTTCGATCGCCACGGGATCGGGCCGTTCAGCGCATAGTTGACCTTCACCACGGGCGGATCCCAGACGTAATGCTCGAGCTCGCGACGCAGCCCGGCCGGGACCGCATCGGCGGGCAGCATGTCGCAGAACAACCGCGGCGCCGTCACGTCGGCCACGATCGCCCGGCGCGCCCGCACGGTCCGCCCGCCGTCGGTGGTCACCGCTACCGCCCTGCCGCCGCGCACCTGGATGCGAGAAACGTTCTGGCCGCATTCGATTCGCGCGCCGGCCGAATTAGCCCGCTTCACCAATGCGGCCGTCAGCTGTCCCGACCCCCCGACGGGCACCGGCCAGCCGACGTCCTGGGCGAGCATCGTCATCAGAAAGCCCATGGCGCCGCTGACGGGCGCGTCCAGCGGTACGTCGGCGTGCATCGCATTGCCCAGCAACAGGACTCGCGGCGCCTCGCCGTCGAACAGCTCGTCCACCATGGTGTTGGCCGGCTGGATCAACAGGCGGGCCAGTCGGACGGCGTCGGCCGTGCCCAGTTTCAGCAGCAGCCGCAGCATCGGGCGCACCGGCGGAAACGGCGCCAGCATGGCGTCCAGCAGCGGCGCGGAGATCTTGCGCCACAATTCCACCGCGCGCCACCAATTGTCGCCGTCGGTCGGCTCGCGGCGCGCCAATTCCGTTGCGGTGCGGGCCGGGTCGCGGTAGATGACGGGCGGGTCATCGTCGGCCGCGCTGCGCGGGTGGCCCACCACCGCGGGGGCGTGTGACCACCGCAGCCCGTGGTCTTCCAGTCGCAGCGCCTCCATCGCCGGCGAGGCCACCGTCATCGGGTAGAACGAGCTGAACAAGTCGGTGATGTATCCCGGTGTCAGCTCGGCGCTGCGCGCCGCACCGCCGGGCTCGGGTTGGGCCTCGAGCACCAGCACGTCCCATCCCGCGTCGGCCAGCATCGCCGCGGCCACCAGCCCGTGATGCCCGGCCCCGATGACGACGGCGTCGGCCGTCTCGTCGGCCATGCGCCTATTTGACCTGGCTCGGCTCGAGCCGTTCGGCGAGCGCGGTCAACCGCAGCAAGCACTCCCGGTTGCGCGGATAGACGGCGGCCAGGGCCAGCCGGTCGGGGACGATCCGCATCGGGCCGGACGCCGGCACCTCAATCATTTCGATCCGGCAGCCACCGTCCGGAGTATCACTGAGCCGCAACGTTATTCGCGCGGCCCCCAATCGCCCGAGCCCGGCGCGCAGGACGAGTTCCTCACCGGGCGTGCAGCTTTCGGACACGGTCGCATCGCTGATCACCAGCGGCCACACCCCCACCGAGTGCTTGATCGCGGAGCCCGGCGCCGGCCAATCCGAGTCGACCGCGCGGGTCCGGCTGTTGCCCACCACCCACTGCGCGTACGTCCAGCCATCGGTCATCGCGTCCCAGATCTGCTGGCGGGACGCCCTTACCTCGCGGATTGCAGCCAATGTCATTGGGTCCGGATACCCCGGTCGGCCGAAACCATGCGCCGGATCGGGCCGCGGCAAACGTTTAGCGGCCGCGGCCAGTGGTTACTAAGGCGTTACCAGACACGCGTGTGACGGGAGGCCAATTGTGACTGTGCGACGGTTGATCATCGCGGTGGGCGCGGTGCTCCTGCTGGCCGGCATCATCGGGTTGCTGGTGCCGGTGTCCGTGTCGGACGGCAGCGGCAACTCCGTGTCATGCGGAAACGGACTCGCCACCGATTTGTCCAGCGCCCGGAACGCCAACGACAAGAACGGCGCCAACATCCCCATCCTGAACCAAGTCCTCCCCCACACCGACTACGTGGCGCAATGCCAGTCGGCGGTCAACACGCGGCGCAGCTGGACCATCCCGCTGGCCGTCGTCGGGCTCCTCGCCGTCGGCGGTGGAGTGGCGATGGGGCGCCAAGGCGCCCGACAGACCGGGGTCTAGTGGCGATCGCGAGCGCGGCGTAGCCGGGCGCTGGGGTACCCCCGCGGAGCTGGGGGACGGGTCGCCACCATTGAACTAGATCACCCGCACCCGCGCGGCGTTGCGCAACGCCTGCGGCGCCACGCGAGACAGGCCATAGAGCGCATAGGCCTCCGGAGCGACGGGGCGAATCGGCTTCTTTTTCTTGACCGACGACAGGATCGCCTTGGCGACCTTGTCCGGCCCGTAGTGGCGCAGCGCGAACATCCGGCCGATCTGGCCGCGCCGCTCGTCGACGAGCTCGTCCTTGCCCCCCGGCGCGGTGAAGCGGGTGGTGCTGATGATGTTGGTGTTGATGACGCCGGGGCAGATGGTGGTCAGCCCGACGCCGGCCACGTCGAGTTCGGCCCGCAGGCAGTCGGAGAACATGTAGGTCGCCGCCTTGGAGGTGCAGTAGGCGCTCAGCGATCCCAGCGGCGAAAAGGCGGCCATGGACGCCACGTTGACGATGTAGCCGCCGGTGCCGCGCTCGACGAGGCGCCTGCCGAAGGACCGACAGCCGTTGACCACACCGCCCAGGTTGATGTCGAGGACCCGGTCGAACTGCTCGGCGGGGGTGTCCAGGAATCCCCCGGCCGCGCCGATGCCGGCGTTGTTGACCACGATGTCGGGGACGCCGTGCTCGGCGCTGACGCGCTCGGCGAACGCCTCGACGGCGTCGGCGTCGGACACATCGAGCACGTACGCGTGCGCGACGCCGCCGCGCGCGACGATCTCGGCGGCGGTCTCCTTGACGGTCGCCTCGTCGATGTCGCTGACGACCAGCTCGGCGCCTTCGCGCGC